>PLYZ01000097.1 GCA_003151935.1 Candidatus Dormiibacterota bacterium
CCAACACGATCGAGGTGTTCGTCTCAAATCTTCGCCGCAAGCTGGAGGCCGAGGGAGAGCCGCGCCTGTTGCACACGATCCGGGGAGCGGGCTACGTCCTCAGGGCCTGAGCGTCTCCTGACACGGCGCTGGATCGCCACGTGCCGGCTTGGATGTGCTGCCGGCACGCCCTTCGCCGTCCAGCGGCGCCCAGCTTGGTCATGAGACGCTCAGGACACTCACGGATCGCCAACAGGTTCGACCGCCTGCCGATCCGAGTGCGCCTGGCGGGCGTCTCGGCGCTCCTGACGTTCACGATCCTGTGCGCATTCGCGCTCGCCGTCGGATCGCTCACCGTCCATCGCATCCGCACGAACTTCAACCGCGAAGTCGCCGTCTCAGCCGGCAACCTGGCCGGGCTGTTGCAGGTGGAAGTGACGGGAAGCTACATCCAAGGGTTCAAGCTGAAGATCCTCAACCCGCCGAACCTCGACAGGTTCGCCAACTCAGAGGACGCGGTCGTGCGGATTCTCAGCGAATCGGGAGGCGTTCTCACGAGCACCACCGGGGCGCCCAATCTCGGGCTCTCCAGCGAAGCCGACGTGCACGGCTACCGCGTGCACACGAGGCGGGTGGAGCTCGACGGACCGGTTGGCGGCGCGATCATCGTCCAATACGGCCGGCGCCTGTCGGACCTTGATGCCACCATCGCGCGCGTCGAGCTGTTGCTCCTGCTCGGCGTGCTCGCGGGAACGGCGCTCGCCCTTCTTGCCGGGATGACGATCGCGCGCCGTGCCATGGCGCCGATAGCGGCGCTCACGAGCACCGCCGAGGAGATCGCACGCACCCGCGATCCCAGCCGCAGCGTGCCCGAGCCATTGGCCGACGATGAGGTCGCAGAGCTCGCCCGCACGCTCGGAGGCATGTTGCGCGAGCTCGATGCCGCCCACGCGGAGACCGAGGCGACGCTCGCCCGTCAGCGCCAGTTCGTGGCCGATGCCTCCCACGAGCTACGCACCCCGCTCACGAGCGTGCTCGCGAACCTCGAGCTGCTCGCCGAGTCGTTGCAGGGCGAGGAGGCCGACGCGGCGCGCTCGGCGCTGCGTTCCTCCCGGCGCATGCGCCGGCTCGTCGCCGACCTGCTGCTGCTGGCCCGCACAGACGTCGGACGGATTGTGCGGCGCGAACCGTGCGACCTGGCGCAGATCGTCGTCGAGGCCACCGCCGAGCTCGGACCGGTCAGCTCCGAGCACGAGCTCACCCTCGACGCACATCCTGTCGTCGTCGATGCCTCCCGCGACGAGCTTCACCGCCTTGCCCTCAACCTGATCGAGAACGCACTGCGTCACACCCCTCCCGGCACCGAGATTCGCGTGTCCACCACGGCTACCTCCGCCGGCGACGCGCGCTTTGTCGTGGAAGACGACGGCCCGGGAGTGCCGGAGCGCCTGGCGTCCACGCTGTTCGAGCGCTTCATTCGCGGCGCCGGCGATCGCGGTGGCTCCTTCGGGCTCGGTCTGGCGATCGTCCGCGCCGTGGCCGAGTCTCACGGTGGCTCGGTCACTCTGGAGCAAACCCACCCGGGCGCCCCCCAACCGGGCGCCCGCTTCGTCGTGACGCTGCCCTCGGCCGGAGCGCCGCTAAACCTCGACTACGACGGGAAGGACCATCGGGCGTCTGCGCAGGCGGTCGTAGACTAGCTTCGCCAGATCGTCGTGGAGCATCTGCTGGAGCAGGTCCACCTCGCGGATCTCCTCCTTCGCGGCGCGAGCAAGCGTCGAGTCGACGGTCGCGCGGATCTCCTCGATCAGCTCACCCGCCTCGTCCAGGAACGGCACCCCGCGGAAGATCACCTCCGGATCGGCGACTGAACGGCCGTCCTGCTCGGCGATCGTCACCACCACTATGAAGATGCCGTCGGCGGAGAGCATCCGGCGGTCGCGCAACGCGACGTCCGCCATGTCGCCGATCTCCACGCCGTCGACGAACACCATCCCGGACTGCTCGTGCTCTTTGAAGCGTGCTCCACGCTCATCGACGTCGAGCGGCAGCCCGTTCTCGCCCTGGAAGATGTCATCGGGCTCGATGCCGACCGCTTCGGCCAGCTGGGCGTGCAGGCGCAAGCGCTTGAAGTCGCCGTGGAACGGCATCACATAGCGCGGTTTGACGAGGTTGAGCATCAGCTTGACCTCCTCGGCGTACCCATGCCCGGATGCGTGCACGGGAGCGTCGCGCGCCGTCACCACGTCGCACCCAATGTGGTAGAGCCGGTCGATCGTCTCGTTGACCGCCCGCTCGTTGCCGGGCACCGGGGTCGCCGAGAACACCACCGTGTCGCCGTGGCGGAGCTTCACCTGGGGATGGTCGCGGTAGGCCATGCGCCGCAGCGCCGACAGCGGCTCACCCTGGGAGCCGGTCGAGATGATCACGATGCGCTCGTCGGGGAAGTCTTCGATCTCGCGGGTGCCGACGAGTAGGCCCTCCGGCACGTCCACGTGGCCGAGCGTGCGCCCGATGCCGACGTTCTTGCGCATTGAGCGACCCACGAGCGACACCTTGCGTCCGAGCGCGGCGGCGGCGTCGATCACCTGTTGAACGCGATGGATGTTCGAAGCGAAGCTCGTCACGATGATGCGACCCTCGCAGCGGGCGAACGCTTCCTCCAGGTGCGGGCCCACGAGCGACTCCGACGGTGAGAAGCCCTGGCGATCCACGTTCGTCGAGTCGCCGCACAGCAGCAACACCCCCTCGCGCCCGAGTTCCGCGAGCCTCGACACGTCTGCGGGAGGACCGTCCACGGGTGTCTGATCGAACTTGTAGTCGCCCGTGATCAGCACCGTGCCCAAGTCCGTGCCGAGCGCCACCGCGCTGGAGTCGGGGATCGAGTGGGTCATGTGGATCAGCTCGAGCGAGAACGGGCCGAGCTCGAGCATCTCACCCGCCGAGATGTCGTTGAGCTCCACGTCGCGCAACTTGTGCTCTTCGAGCTTGGAGCGCGCCATCGCGATCGTCAGCGGACCGCCGTAGACGGGAGGTGCGTTCTGCTGGCCGAGCTCGCGCACCACCCACGGCAACGCGCCGAGATGATCCTCGTGGCCATGGGTCACCACGATCGCCTCGATGTCGCGGGCACGCTCGCGCAGATACGAGAAATCGGGCAGCACCAGGTCGATGCCGACCATCTCCGGCGTCGGAAAGCGCAAGCCGACGTCCACCACCACGATTCGCCCGTCGTACTCGAGCACGGTCATGTTCTTGCCTATCTCTCCCAGCCCACCGAGGGGCAGGACCCGCAGCCGGCTCACGTGTTGGTCATCCGGGCGCTCGACACGGCGTGAGTGGCGTGCGGTCTGGCGTCGCCGGGCAAGGGGGCCTGCGTCTCGACCTCCAGCAGTTCATGGCGCAGCAACATCGCGCGCACCGCCTGCGAGCTCCTCGTCACTCGCCTCGATCAGCGGAAGACGCAGGCCGCCGACTTTGTGGCCGAGCATGTTGAGAGCGGCCTTCGTGCACGTCGGGCTGGCGGTCATGAACAGCGTCTCGTACACGTCCCTGCAGGCTCAGCGTCGATCTCGCGCGCGGTGCTCGGGCTCGTCGACCATGCGGCGCATCTCATCGCCCACGACATGGCTGGCCACGAGGATCCCGCCAGCGCCGCCGATGTCGAGCGTGTGGGCAAACGTGGAGTCATCGCCCGCAGTACAGGTCTAGTCCGTCGATCAGTCTGCAACTCGGCCTCGTTTGCCTGCTTGACACCGCTGACGTGGTCGATCTGGGCGAGCCGCGCAAGCAGATCGGGGCCCATGTTGACGGCTGTGCGGCCCGGGATGTTGTAGAGCAGGATCGGCTTGTCGGTTGCCTTGGCGACCTCTTCGTAGTGACGCACTATCCCATGAGGGCTCGGCTTGTTGTAGTAGGGCGTCACGCTGAGCGTCGCGTCCACGCCCAGCTGCGCTCGCCACCTCGGTCAGATGCACCGCATGGCGCGTGTCGTTGGAGCCCGTGCCGCCGACGATCGTGGTGCCCGGTGGGCGCTCGCGCGCCGCGAGGCCGATCAAGGCAAGATGCTCCTCAGTCGGTGAGCGTGGCGGCCTCGCCGGTCGTGCCGCACACGACGAACCCGTCGGAGCCGTGCTCGGCGAGGTGGGCCATGAGCGCGACGAACGACTCCTCGTCGACCCTGCCCTGCTCGTCGAAAGGCGTGACGATCGCTGTGAGGATCGTGCCGAGGCTGCCTGCCTGCCCCCCGTCATGGGGGGTGCCCTTTAGGGTGCTCATCGTGTGCAGTATTCCACGTGTGTCGGCAACCCAGGGCGGTGCGAGGCCATCCCCGGCGACGGTGCGAGCTCATGCCTAGGGCGGCGCGGCGCCATGTCCTACGCGCCCCCGAACAGAAGGTGCTCGAGGCCGACCACCGGCGAGCTGTCGAGGGTGCGCACGCCACGAATGGCAAGCAGCACGCCGGGCATGAATGATTCGCGGCCCGTTGTGTCATGGCGGATCGTGAGCGTCTGGCCGACGTCGCCGAGGATGACCTCCTGATTGGCGACGAGCCCCGGCAGGCGCACCGAATGGATCGGGGGCGTCTCGCCTCCGGATGCTTCTGCCATAAGTTGCGCTGTGCGCGCAGCCGTGCCACTGGGAGCGTCGAGCTTGCCGTCGTGGTGGAGCTCGACGATCTCGGCCTTCTCCATGTGCTTCGACGCCTCGGCGGCGAAGCGCATCATCAGGACCGCTCCGATCGCGAAGTTGGGGGCGACGAGCACCTTCGCCGGCTCCTCCGCGGCTGTCTCGTTTGCCTGCCCCCCCACGCGCGCGCGGGGCATAGCGTTTTCTTGCAGTGCCTGCAGACCCTCAGTGAGAGCGTCGATGTCGAAGCCCGTCGTCCCGATCACGATGTGGACGCCCGCGCGTATGCACGCGAGCGCGTTCTCGATGACCGTGTCCGGACGGGTGAAGTCGACCACCACCTCCGGCGCGCACTCCTGGAGCATCTGCGTGAGGGTGATGTCGAGCAGCGGGTCGGCCCGCCCGACCAGCTCCATGTCCGGCGCCCCCTCGACCGCGGAGCAGACCGCCTGCCCCATCCGCCCGGCCGCGCCGGCCACTCCAACGCGAATCACGACAGCACGCCTTCCAGTGGCCTCAGCGCCTCGTGAAAGGCGCTCTCGTTCGCTCCCACGCCGGCGACCGACAGTCGTTCGCCCGAGAACAGCTCGCCCGCGAGCTCGTGCAGGTCGGCAAGCTCCACGGCATCGATCCTCTCGATGATCTCCTCCACCGAGAGGATCGGCAGCTCACTCAACACCGAGGACCCGAGCCGGTTCATCCGCGCGGCGGTCGACTCCAGCGAAAGGACGACACGCCCCTTGACGTTCTCACGGGAACGAGTGAGCTCCTCCTCCGTGGCTGGGCTCTTCGACGAAGCGGTCGAGCTCAGTGAGCGATCGTGGCGATCGCCTCGCTGAGATTGTCGGGGCGCGTGCCCACATACAGACCGACCTCGCCGGTATGGGCATGCAGATTCGAGAACGAGAACACCGAGTAGGCCAGTCCGCGCTTCTCGCGCACCTCTTGGAAAAGACGCGAGGATGATGTGCCCCCGAGCACGCCTTCCATCACACGCAGAGCGAAGCGGCGTTCGTCGTGACGGGGGATTCCACGGCCTCCGAGGCACACGTGATACTGCTCGGTGTCCTTGCGCAGGAATCGCACGCGCCGCTCAAACGACGGCGCGGCCATCTTGGCGGCGGCTGCCTTCGCTGTGGGCTGCGCCCGGACGCTCGCACTCGCGGCAGCCCCATTCTCATCGACCGAGTCCGCCGTCGTGCTCGGAGCGCTCGCGGCCTTCACCATCTCCACCAGCTCGTCGTGGTCGACGGAACCCGCCGCGGCCACCACCACGCTCGGCGGAAGGTAGCGCTCGGCGTGAAAGGCGCGCAACCCGTCCAGCTCGATCGCCCGCACCACCTCGGCGCGTCCGATCACGGCACGCCCTAGCGGGTGCGTGCCGAAGACAGCTTCGCCGAGCACGTCGAACACCCTGTCCTGGGGATCGTCTTCATACATCGCGATCTCCTCCAACACCACCTCGCGCTCGGCGTCGAGGTCTTCGAAGCGGGGCTTCCACACCATCTCCCCCATCACTCCCAGAGCGCGCTCGAGATGACGGTCGAGCACGCGCGTATAGAGCGACGTTGCTTCCCTGTCGGTGCCCGCGTTGATCTCCGCGCCCATCGCGTCGAATATCTGGTCGATCTCCTCCGAGCGATAGCTGTCGGTCCCACGGAACAGCATGTGCTCCAGCATGTGCGACAGGCCGGCCTGATCGTCGGGCTCCATCGCCGAGCCGCTGGCGATCCAGAAGCCGAGCGCCACCGAACGCACGTTGTCCATGCGCTCGGTGACCACTCTCACGCCGTCATCCAGCGTGGATATTCGATGCTCTGTCAAGGGGTCCGACGGACCCTCAGTCGCGCCCGCCGTGGCGCGGGCGACCTGAGCCGCGGTCGCCACCGCGCGGCGCACGGCCCTCGCCGCCGTTACGTCCGCCACCGTCGCGATCACGCGGCGGACGTCCGCCACCGCCACCGCCGGTGCCCACCGAGGCAAGCTCCTCGACGCTCTTGCCCGCGACCTCCGGGTCCTCGGCAAGACGCAGACCGATGCGTCCGCGCTCACGATCGACCTCGACGACTCGTACGCTTACCTCATCGCCCTTGTTGAGCACATCCTCAACTGTGTCCACGCGCTGACCCGGGGAGACGTTGGAGATGTGAAGCAGCCCGTCGGTGCCCTTGGAGAGCTCGATGAAGGCGCCGAAGGTCGTCGTCTTGACGACCTTGCCGAGGTACTCGTCCCCGATCTCGACCTCCTTCATCATCGTGCGGATGCGCTCCACGAGCGCGTCCGCGAGCTCGCCGTTGGCGGAGTAGATCAGGACCTGACCGTCGTCGTTGACGTCGATCTGCGATTCGAACTCCTCGCACAGGCCACGGATCGTCTCGCCGCCCTTGCCGATCAGCATGCCGATCTGGCTGGGGTCGATCTTGACCTTCTCGATCCGCGGCGCGTAGACGCTGAGCGCCTCGCGTGGCGCGGCGATGATCTCGGCCATCTTGGCGAGGATGAACTTGCGGGCCTCGTGGGCCTGCGTCAGAGCGTCCCTGAGGATCTCGAAGGTGACCCCGGTGATCTTGATGTCCATCTGCAGCGCGGTGATGCCGCGCTCGGTGCCGGCGACCTTGAAGTCCATGTCCCCGAGGTGATCCTCCACCCCGGCGATGTCGGTCAGGACGACGTAGTCGTCACCCTCCTTGATCAGCCCCATCGCGATGCCGGCAACCGGCCGTGTGATCGGCACGCCGGCGTCCATCAGCGACAGCGAGCTGCCGCAGACCGAGGCCATCGAGGAGGAGCCGTTGGACTCGAAGATGTCGGAGACCACGCGGACGCTGTAGGGGAAGTCCTCGATCGAGGGGACCACCGGTACGAGCGCTCGCTCGGCGAGTGCCCCGTGACCGATGTCGCGGCGCTTGGGACCCGCGAGGCGGCCCGCTTCGCCGACCGAGAAGGGCGGGAAGTTGTAGTGATGCATGTATCGCTTGGAGGTCTCATCGGTGAGACCGTCGATCTTCTGTGCGTCTGACATCGAGCCCAGCGTCGCGATGGTGAGCGCCTGGGTCTGACCGCGAGTGAACAGACCCGAACCATGCGTGCGGGGAAGCACTCCAACCTCGACTGTGATCTGGCGAACGTCCTTTAGACCGCGGCCGTCCTGGCGGACGCCTTCTTCGACGATGCGCTGCCGGACCCGATCCTTGAGTGCCTTGTCGAACAGCTTTCCGATGATGTCGGAGTGATCCGGGAAGCGATCGCCGAGCTCGGCGATCGTCTTCTTGCGCAGATCGTCGGTGGCCGCCTCCCGAGCTGCCTTGTCCGGGTTGTAGATGGTCTTGTCGAGGCGCAAGGCCAGGTACTCGCTCACGATCTCGACCGCCTGCTCCGAATAGGTGGCGGGGGCGAATTCGTACTTCGGCCTGCCGACCTGCTGCTGCAGCTCGGCCTGGACCGCGCAGATCCGCTTGATCTCGTTGTGGGCCATCTCGAGGGCCTCGAGCACCGTCTGCTCGGACACGCCCTTCGCGCCGGCCTCGACCATGAGGATCGCGTCGGCCGTGCCGGCGACCACCAGGTCGAGCTGGGACTCAGCCATCCGCGACATCGATGGGTTGACGACCACCTTGCCGTCGAGGAAACCCATCCGCACGGCGCCGACCGGACCCGCGAACGGAATGTTCGAGATCACCAGGGCCGTCGAGGCCCCGTTGATGCTCAGGATCGTCGGGTCGTTCTCCTGGTCCACCGAGAGAACCGTCGACACGACCTGGACGTCGAGCCGGAACCCGTCGGGGAACAGCGGCCGCAGCGGCCGGTCGGTCAGACGCGAGGCCAGGATCGCCGTCTCGCTTGGGCGCCCCTCGCGGCGCATGAACGCGCCGGGGATCTTGCCCGCCGCATAGAGCTTCTCCTCGTAGTCGCACGTCAGGGGGAACCAGTCGATCCCCACCCGCGGCTCCTTCGCCATCACCGCGGTGCTCAGGACGACCGTGTCGCCCTGCCGCAGGATCACGGCGCCGTTCGCCTGCTCGGCCACCCGGCCGGTCTCGATCGAAAGCCGCCTGTCGGCGACCTCAACGTTCTTCGTGACTATTGCCATAGCAATACCTCCATGTTGTGGGAGGACGGCCCCCGGAGGTGCGATCTGGGTCAGATTCCTAGCAGCTGCCGCTCAAGGGGAAAACCCACATCCTGAATGAGAGCTTCTAAGAGCTGACCCTGCGCTAACCAGCGTGGGGTCCTCCCGATTGACTTACGCGACCGGGAACGCCGGTCCGGCTATCTCCTGATCCCGAGCTTGCCGACGAGCGCGCGATAGCGCTCGATGTCGGTGTCCTTCAGGTAGTTCAGCAGACGCCGTTGCTTGCCCACCAGGAGGAGGAGCCCGCGGCGCGAGTGATGATCCTTGGCGTGCGTCTTCAGGTGCTCGGTGAGCTCCCGGATGCGCGTGGTCGAAAGCGCGATCTGGACTTCCGGTGAACCCGTGTCCTTGTCAGCCCGCTTGTACTCCGCGATCAGCTTGCCCTTGACGTCCGTCTCTACTGCCAAACTGCCGGAAAGTATACGGGCGCCGCGGAACCGACCGTCAGGAGGCGTATTCGACGCTGCCGTCGGAGCGAGGATCGGCGCCGGCGCGCCATGCGGTTGGGCCGTCGATCACGATCGCATGTGCGTGCCCGAACGAGTGATGTCTGGACGGCATGAGCTCGAAGCTTCGATCCGATCGGGCGAGCTCCGCCGCATGCGGATAGTCGGCTTCGATGGAAGTGCGCACGCCATCCGCCTGGACCCGGATCCGCGGCCGCGCAACCGCCTCCGCCGGCTCGAGGCCATGGTCGACCAGGTTCACCAGCACCTGCGCCTGCAGCTGAGGCTGGCCATCGCCGCCCATGGTGCCGAAGAGTGCCCAGGGCCGTCCGCTGCGCGTGGCCATGGCCGGGATCAGCGTATGCATCGTCCGCTTACGAGGCTCCAGCCGGTTGACGTGGTCGGCCGCGAGGCTGAAATAGGCTCCGCGGTTTTGCAGGAGCATGCCGGTGCCTTCAGCGACGATGCCCGACCCAAAGTCGAAGGCGACGCTCTGGATCAGCGATACCAGGTTGCCGTGCTCGTCCGCCGCGCACATGTAGATGGTGTCGCCGCCTTCGCGCAGCGAGGCCCCGCCTGCCGCCTCATGCCCCGGGTCGAGGAATTGCTGGACCGGCGCCTCGGCGAAGTCGGGGTCGGTGATGTACCGATCACGCAACGGATAGCACGCGTCTCGGATTCGCTTGAGCTGGGCCGCGAACCCCGGGCCTGGATGCAGCTCCGCAGGCTTTAGCGCGTTCAATCGCGTGAGCATGGCCAGCGCCGCAAGACCCTGGGTCGGTGGCGGCAGCTCATAGACCGTCAGGTCCCGGTATTTGACCGCGATCGGGTTCACCCATTGCGAGCGGTGCCCGGCCAGGTCGCGGGCTGTAACGAGGCCGTCCCGCCGGCTGATCGCCGAGGCGATGGCCGCAGCGATCTCGCCGCGATAGAAGCCGCTGATCCCGCTCCGCCCGATGTCATCCAGAACCGATGCGAGATCCGGGTTCCGCAGCGTCATGCCCGCCTCCATCGGCGGGTATAGCCTGTGTGCGGCGCTTTCCCGGCCCAGCAGCTCCGCCGACGCCATGAGGAAGTCCGACAGCTGCTGCGTGATCACGAAGCCATCGCGGGCGAGTGACGCGGCGGGCCCAAGTACCGCGCCGAGACCAAGCGTTCCGAAGCGCTCGAGCAGCCGGCCCCACGCCTCGACGGTGCCGGGCACCGTGACGGTCAGAATCCCGCGTTCGGGCATCTCCTCGTGCCCGCGAGAGCGAACCGCCTCGATGGTCGCCAGCTCTCCGGAGCGTCCGGCGCCGATGAGTCCGATCGGTGCCGCGGCGCCGGACGGCCAGACGATCGCCATGAGGTCGCCGGCAGCGGACGTCATGTGCGGGTAGACGACGCACAGCACCGCGTTGGCTGCGATCGCGGCATCGATCGCGTTGCCGCCGTCGCGAAGCACCTGCGCACCGACCTCGGATGCTGCGCGATGCGGTGTAGCTATGACTCCGCGCGTCACGAGAGGATTATCGCGGCGAGAAACTTATCGTGGCGAGGACCTATCGTGGCGTGATGAACTCGATCGCTCCGGGTTGGATTTCGAAGAGCGCGGGAAGGAAGCCGACCGCCTCGCCGTCAACGTCAAGGCGAACCTTGACCGGCGAGGTGACCGAGATTCGCTTGCCGTAGATCAGCTCGATCTTGGGGTTGCTTTGGTCCAGGTGCTTTCCCTGCCGGAAGTCGTTCATGCCTCGCATGGTCTCGATCTTGCCTGCGTTCTTCACCAGGATCACGTCGAACACCCCGTCGGTCGGTGACGCCGACGGTGCCATCTGCATGCCGCCGCCAAAGAACTGGCAGTTGGCGACGACCACCTGCTGCGCCTTGGGAAGCTCATGCTTGGCGTGGTCGATCTCAACGGTCATCGGCTTGTTCTTGAATCCGATCAGCGCACGCAACCCGCCGAGCGTGTAAGCGGCGCTGCCAAACCTTTTCGTGCCGTTGCCCATCTGCTGCACGACATCTCCGCCCAGCCCTGCGTCGGCGATGTTGATGAAATGCCTGACCGCCGTATTGCCGTCGTAGTCCTGGTAGGTGACGCAGCCGGCGTCCAAACGTCTCACCAGCCCCTCGCTGAGGACCTGGATGGCGGCTTTGGTGTCGAGAGGGATGCGCAGAGTGCGCCGAAAGTCGCCACCCGTTCCCAGCGGCACCATGGCGAGCTTGCTCGCCGTCGGGATCGGCGCTCCGTTGTGGAAGAAACCGTTGAGGACTTCGTTCAAGGTGCCGTCGCCCCCGACCGCGACAACCACCGGCCGGGACTCACGGACCGCGTGTGCCGCGATCTCTATCGCGTCGAGCGGCCGCGTCGTCAACACTGTTTCGTAGCGGAGGCCCGTTCCGGGCAGCCAGCTTTCCACCGCCTTCCACTCGTGTCCAGCCCTACCCGCGCCCGAGGCGGGGTTGACGATGAACAGGACGCCCGGCCGGGTGGCTATGGTGCGCCCCCCACGGCACGCGGGTTCATGACTCCCTGCGGGTCAATGCTCTCTTTGATCGACCGCCACACTCTCATCCAACCTCCCATCTCATCCGCGACCCAACGCGCTCTCACCCGCCCGACCCCGTGGTGATGGCTGATGGTCGCACCGAGCTCGAGCGCCGTGCTCATCGCGCCCTCCCACGCCCGCATGTAAGCCGAGCGCGCGTCCTGTTCGGTGTCTCCCGAACCGCCGAAGGTGAAATACGCGCAGCAGCCCTGCTCATAGGCATGACTGAAGTGGCATAACGCGAGTCCGCCAACGGCTATTGCGGACTTGACCCTCGTGTGAAGCTCTTGAAGCACGGTCCAGGGTCCGGCCAGCTCGATCGTGTCCAGGTAGGAGCCGGGCGGCTCGAGAAAGGATTTCAGCCGCTCGGCGGAGAGATCGAAGCGGTGCCTCTGCCAGCGCAGCCATGGATCCTCCCCAAGATCGCCGGCCGCGGCGGCGAAGCCGCGCACCGCGTCGGCTTCGGCCCGGGCGACAGCGGCAACGCCGGCGTTCGCGACCACGAGCAGGCAGCCGCCGATGGCCAGGTCGTATCCATTGAAGGCTGTGTCTTCGGCGTCATAGAGGCGCATCACCAGGGGCCTCATGCCGGACTGCATGATCGCGCGCATGGCCTCGAGGCCGGTTGCCAGGTCGGGAAACCCGTAGCCTCGGCCAACGACCGATTCGGGCAGCCGGTGCACTCGCAACACCGCGCCGAGGACCACGCCCAGGGCGCCTTCCGAGCCTAGCCACAGCTGGTGCAGCGCGGGACCGATAGCCGATCGGGGCCCAGGCCTTGGAGCGGCGAAGGTGCCATCGGGCAGCACCACCGCAAGTCCGAGCACCATGTCCTCGACGCTGCCGTACCGGCTGGACTCCTGGCCAGAGGAGCGGGTAGAGATGAGACCACCTACGGTCGTGCCCGGGAGCGAGCTTGGGAAGTGGCCCAGGGTCAGGCCGCGTTCGTTCAGGTGCTTCTCGAGCACGAGTCCGTT
Source organism: Candidatus Dormiibacterota bacterium (assembly GCA_003151935.1). Lineage (GTDB taxonomy): Bacteria > Chloroflexota > Dormibacteria > Dormibacterales > Dormibacteraceae > Palsa-870. The sequence continues at coordinate 12,695 of PLYZ01000097.1, forward strand.
GACCCCCGATTCGCACCGGCAGGTCAGGTTCATCTCGTCGACCTCGAGGATCCGGTCGAACGAGCTCATGTCGAGCACTAGCTCGCCAGCCCGCGGGGAGAGCGCGCCGCAGACGCCGGTGGCGCCCCCCATTGGCGTCACCGCCACGCCGTTGGCGCCGGCCCACCGGAGGATGGCAACCACCTGCTCGCGGCCGGACGGTCGCGCGACGAGCACCCGAGGCGGCGGGCTGCCCGCCCGTTCTTCCATGATGGCCAGCGGCCACAGGTCTCGGATCGGGCGCTCGTCGAGGGCAGCGCCCCCAACGATCTTTTCGAGCTCCGTTCTCATGCGCTCTGTTTCGCGGCGAAGCGGCCCGCCAGCCAGCCGGTGAGGATCGGGACCCCGAATCCGCAAGGACCGCTGTAGTCGTATCCGCCCAGCACGGCGCCGGCGGCGTAGAGGTTGTCGTAGATGCCATGCCCGTCGCCGTCCAGCGGATGCAGCCATCTGTCGGTCGCGAGTCCAGCGCGCAGCTCCGCAGCGGGGTCGAGGTACTGCATGTGCTGGAGGCGAGTGCCCAAGCGCGCGACCGGGCTGCCGTCGTGAAACACGCCGAGGTTCAACAGCGGTTCGGCGGCCACGCGTCCTCCCACAATCCCACCCCCGATGTGACGGCCGGTGGCAAGCACGAACGCGTCTGCGCGAAAGGTCCGTTCGGCGGCCTTCGCAGAAATGACGCGGCCGCGTGCCGTTTCGAAGGAAGAGATTTCTGCGCGCAACGTACTGTGTGCTATCGCCTGCTGCAGGCGCCACCCGTGTGGTGATGGTGGCGAGGCGAGCAGCTCGAAACCGTCCTGTGGCAGATTGGTGAACCCCGGTGGATACGCGATCGCGTTCGAACGCGAGCGAGACGGCAGCGGCGCCCTTCGTCCGTAAAGGTCTGTCAGCGAAGGGGCCGGAGGCAGATCCGGGATGCTGACCTCTTCCGGAAAAGCTTCGATGCCATGGAGCTCGTTGAGCGCCAGGGCCGTCGACGCCGCGTCATAGTCACCGATCTCCTTCACGCCGATGACCGCCACACGCTTGCCGCTAAGTGCGCGCAGCTCGCCGCCTGCGACAGAGGCCGGCACTACGTTGCCGGCCCTGGCGACGCCATGGATGTCCGCATACAGCCCGCGTGTCCGCCACGTGCCGGCGAGCTTGAGCCCTTCCTTCTCGAGGGCCAGCTGGAGGGTATGAATCGCGGTGTCGAGCTCGGTCGCCAGGCGAACGGAGTCGAGGCCCAGCCTCGTGATCGGATGGTGAGGCTGGCGCTGGAGAATCCCATCCAGGTCGTCGATCACCTCCATCGCGCCGGCGTAGAGCGCCGTCGCGCCTGGTGCTCGCGCGACCAGCGTGACGTCGGCCCCATCGCGGCGAGCGGCCATCGCTGCGCAGTAACCCGCGATCCCTCCACCGATCACCAGGACCGTTGTCACCGACTGACCGCCCGGCGTGTGTCGGCGACGTCCTGGTGCAGCTGCCGCACAAGCTCATCGGTGCTCGGAAACTTGATGTCCGGGTGCAGGTAGCGCACAAAGCGGAGCTCGAGACGTCTTTGGTACAGGTCGCCCTCGAAGTCCAGCAGGAACGCTTCGACTCGAAGCTGCGTGCCGCCGAACGTCGGTCGGTAGCCGACCGAGAGCGCCGCGATGAAATCGCCTTCGGGTGCCCGCGCCCTGCCCGCATACGCTCCGAGAGCGGGGATCAGCTTGTTGGGCTCGACCCCGATGTTCGCCGTCGGGAATCCAAGCTGGCGCCCCACCCGCTCCCCCGCCTCGACCGGGCCGGCCATCGAGTACTCGCGTCCGAGCAGCCGGTTTGCGTGTTCGATCTCACCGGCGGTGATGAGGCGGCGCACTTCTGAGCTGTGCAGGTCGTGGCCATCGATCTGGAACGGCGAAACGACCTCGACCGTGTGACCGTGCTCGAGGAGCCAGTGGGCGCTGCCCGTCCGGCCACGCCCGAAGGCGAAGTCGTACCCAATCACCCACCGCCGAAGCTCCATCACCGTCGCGAGCCGGTCTACGAATTCCTGCGGAGACAGCGAGGCCAGCTCCCGGTCGAAGCGCAGCACTATGGCGTGCTCGACGCCCGCCGCCTCGAGCAGAGCGAGCTTCTCCTGCAATGTGGTGATCGTCTGCGGGCAGTTGGCCGGATCCAGGACGCAGCGTGGATGCGGCTCGAACGTGATCAGCGCGGGCTGCACCTCCAGGTCCTTTGCCGAAGCGATCACGTGCCCGATCACGTCGAGGTGTCCGAGGTGGACTCCGTCGAAGCTGCCGATCGTGAGCGCCACGGGCCCGATCGGGCTCGCGGGAAGTCCCAGATGGACTTTCAGATCAGCCCTCCCTTCAGGTGAGCACCTTCTCTGGGACGAACGTCCGCCGCAGCGGATCGGCATGGCCCAGCGCGACGAGGCGGCCCGTCAAATCGTGGGCTCGGATCAACCCGGGTCCCGGCTCCGGAAGGACGCGCACGGCACGCCCCTGCCTGACCATCGCCTCCTGCTCGACGTTGAGCTTGACCCGCTCCATGTGCGGCAGTATGACTTCGGCTGGAAGCAGCCGGTCGCGCACCTCGTCGGCCGTGGTCAGCTCGGTGGAAGGAACGGCCGCGTCGATCGCCAGGCCTCCGTACGCGGTCCGGACCAGCCGCCCGAGATAGCCGCCCACGCCCAGCTGGCGGCCGAGGTCGCGGGCGATGGAACGGAGATAGGTCCCGCTTCCACAGCGGACCTCGATCCGGGCGACGGCGTTCGCACCCGGTGTGAACTCGAGCAGCCGGGTTTCGTAGACCTCTACCTCCCGAGCCCTGGGCCGGGGTTCCTCGCCGCGTCGCGCGAGCTTGTAGGCGCGCTTGCCGTCCACCTTGACCGCCGAGAACGCAGGGGGTTCCTGGAGAATGCGGCCGGAGAACGCGGACAGGGCCTCGAGCACGCCGTCCGCGCTCAGCCCGCTGGGGTCGCCGACCGCCTCGCGCTCCGCCTCCGCATCGTCGGTAGCCGTGGTGTAGCCCAGGTGGATGTCGGCCACGTAGGTCTTCGGCAGGCGCAGCGCGAACTCGGCGAGTCGTGTCGCCGATTCGAAAAGGATGGGCAGGACGCCTGTGGCGAGCGGATCGAGCGTGCCCGCGTGGCCGACGCGATGGGCGCCGGTCAGCCGGCGGAGGCGGTTGACGACGGCAAATGACGTCTCCCCTGCCGCCTTGTCGACATTGAGAACTCCGGACGGAAACTGAGGTAGGGCCCGCCGAGCCGTCCGGGCATCTGCGGCCTGGATGCGGCCGATCCGGTCGTTGCCAATTGCGCTCCGGTCTTCGAGCATCTACGCGATGCGCTCCGGTCCGGTGCTCGTGGCGCCTACGGCTCGGATCGCCCCAGGTCGCATCTGCTCCGGCCGATCGACGGGCCCTCCCTCGCTATTGGTCGGACGAGGCGGCAAGAATTGCCTCCTTGCCCGCCGCCAGCACCATCTTCACCGTCTCGTCCATCGGCCTCGCGATCTCGGCCCCGGCGGCGCGAATATGTCCGCCGCCTCCGAACGTGGCGCAGAGCGCTGCGGCATCCACCGGACCGCGACTGCGCACGCTGATCTTGGTGAGCGAGTCGTTCACTTCCTTGAAGAGGATGGCCAGCTCGAGCCCGGCGATGCTGTTGAGCGTGTCGATGATGCCCTCGGATTCGGCCATCACGGCGTTCGCCTCTTTCAGCATCCGCCGCGAGACCTTGGCCCAGGCAAGCTTGCCTTCGAGCTCCACCCGCATCGTGGCGAGGGCGAGGCCGCTCAGCTTCAGCGTGGTCTCCGGCCGCATCTTGTAGACCATCGTCGCGATGCGGCCGGGGTCCGCACCCAGGCGGGCGAGCCGGGCGGCGTCGTCCAGCGCGCGGGGCGTCGTGTTCTCGTGCCGGAAGCCGCCCGTGTCCGTGAGCAGCGCAACGTAGAGGTTGGAGGCAATCGTGCGGGTGATCGGGTAACCGAAGTGATCGAGCATTTCCATCACCATCTGTCCTACCGCCGAGGCGTCGGCGTCGATGATGTTCACGTCGCCAAAGCGCGAATTCGACGGGTGGTGGTCGACGTTGACGATGGTGGCGTGCGACGCGATCCGCTTGACGCTCTCGCCCGAGCGTTCGAGGTTCCCCGAATCGAAGAAGAACACCAGCTGCGGGTCCACGCCGTGCGGAGGCTCCTCCCGTACCTCAGCGAACCCGGGTAGGAAGCCGTACATCTCCGGCAGAGGCGGCGGGATGAGCACCCAGACGTCCTTGCCCGCCGTTCGCAAAGCCTCGGCGAACGCGAGGCTGCAGCCGAGCGTGTCGCCGTCGGCGTCCTTGTGACCGAAGATCAGGATCTCCTGGTTGGCCTCGATGAGCTCCTTGATCTCGTCGTAGATGTGCGGTGTCTTCTTAGGAGTGGCTACGAGCTCTCCTCCTTCTCGCCAACGACACCGTCCTGCGGCAGCACCTCTTTCAGCAGCTCGGAGATGTGGACGGCGTATTCGATCGAGGAGTCCAGCTCGAAACGAAGCTCAGGTGAGAACTTGAGGTTCTGCAGTCGGCGTCCGAGCTCGTGACGGATCAGTCCCTTCGCGGACTCGAGGCCCTTGATGGATGCCTTCTGCTGCTCCGGAGTTCCCAACACGCTGACGCGCACGCGCGCCTGTCTCAGGTCAGGCGCCATGCGAACGCCGGTAATGCTCACGAACCCGATCCTCGGGTCTTTGAGCTCGCGCCGAATGATCGACATGATCTCCTCACGAACTTGCTCCCCCACTTGATCCGCGCGGTAGCTGGTCATCACGACCTCCGCAGTCAGCAACGAATGACTAGATTTCTTCCCGTTCGAGACGGAATGTCTCCATCGTGTCGCCAGGCAGGAACGCCTCGTAGCCCTCGACGGCGATTCCGCATTCCTGCCCCGCGGGCATCTCTCGAACGTCTTCCTTGAAGTGCTTGAGCGAGCTGATCCTGCCTTCGTAGATCTGCTCCTTGCCCCGCTGCAGCTTGACCCAGCCTCCGCGGCTGATCTTGCCCTCCAGCACCCGGCTGCCGGCGATGACTCCGAGTCGAGGGATCTTGATCGGGGTGATGACCTCGACCCTTCCCTCGTGGATCTGGCGATAGGTCGGCTCACGCAAGCCCTTGGCCGCGCGCTCGACGTCCTCCGTCAGCTTGTAGATGACGTCGTAGTAGCGCACCTCGACCTTCGCTCGCTCCGCCGCCGCGGTCGACGCGGGAGTCGGCTTGAGGTTGAAGCACACGATGATCGCATTCGATACGCTGGCGAGCAGCAGGTCGGAGTCGCTGACCGCGCCGATTCCCTGCCCGACCACCTTGATCGCGACCACCGGATCTTCGATCTTCTGCAGTGCGCTGAGCACTGCTTCCAGAGTGCCTTGAGCGTCCGCCTTCACGACGAGGCTGAGCTCTTTGACCTCGCCCTCCTTGGCCCTGCGCGCAAGCTCCTCCAGAGTGATGCGAGGCGCGAAGTCCCTGGCCGCCTCCTGGGTTCGCTTCTCCGACAGCTTGGTCAGAGCGATCTGGCGTGCGACCTTTTCCGAGCCCACCACCTGGAAGATGTCGCCGGCTTGCGGCACCTCGCTCATACCTGACACGACCACGGGGGTCGCGGGCGGAGCTTCGGTGACGCTGCGCTCGAGGTCGTCAGCCAGGGCCCGCACACGGCCGTAGATGTGACCACACACGAAGTCGTCGCCGACCTTCAGCGTTCCGGCCTGGACCAGCACCGTGGCAACCGGGCCGCGACCACGCTCGAGGTGAGCGTCGACGATGGTGCCGATCGCGTTGCGATCTGGGTTGGCCTTGAGCTCGAGGATGTCCGTGGACAGGACGATGGTCGTGAGCAGGTCGTCGATGCCCTGGCCGGTTTTGGCGCTGAGGTGCACGCACTCGTGCTCGCCGCCGTAATGGCGCGTCACGATGCCTTGCGTCGCGAGCTCCTGGTGCACGCGGTCGGGGTTGGCGCCTTCCTTGTCGATCTTGTTGATGGCGACGATGATGGGCACCTTCGCGGCACGCGCGTGGTGGATCGCCTCGATCGTCTGCGGCATGACACCGTCATCGGCCGCAACCACGAGGACGACTATATCGGTGACCTGCGCTCCACGGGCGCGCATGGCGGTGAAGGCCTCGTGGCCGGGCGTATCGATGAACACCACCGGATGTCCATCGGCCGTCTCGATTTTGTAAGCGCCGATTCTCTGGGTGATCCCGCCGGCCTCGCCCGCGGCGACACGAGTCTTGCGGATGGCGTCGAGAATCGACGTCTTGCCGTGGTCGACGTGTCCGAGCACGGTGACGATTGGCGGCCGCACGACGAGCTTGGTCGGGTCCTCGTTGGCGATCGAGAAGAGCTCCTCGCGCGACGTGGTCACCACGTCGCCCTGGCCCGCCGCCGATTCGACCGCGACCACGTCCTCGCTCAACACCGGGTCAACTGTGTACCCGAACTCGTCGGCGACGATCTCCGCCGTTCCGAAGTCGATCACCTGATTGATGGTGGCGAAGATCTTGGAGGTCATGAGCTTCTTGATCACCTCGACCGGGCTCACGCTGAGCTTCTCCGCGAGGTCCTTCACCGAGAGCGTCGGGGGTAGGACGACCCGGCGGTCGCCGTTGGCTTCGACCTTCACGGCGACCGAGGATGGCTTGAAGGCGGAACGGGCGGCCTCGATGGCTCCGGGCGCCAGGGGCGCGGCGGCATTGCGCGTCAGCCTTCGCTGCTGGAGAAAGTTCACCAGCTCTTTCTGGCTGATGCCAAGTTCGCGTGCGAGTTCGTGTGCCTTCATGTCGGACTAATGATTATGCCGCCCCCGCCCAATTCGAAACCTGAGCCGCCTCCTGGCGCGGAACAGGGTTGTGCCCCCCCACCGGCGCTTCGCGCCACCTTCACGGCGAGCGGGGAGGTCACTCATTTAACTAGTTCAGACCATAGCTCCGGCTGAATCGTGGTCCTTAGCGCACGGTCCAGCGCTCGCCGTTTTCGCGCCAGCTCGATGCACGCTGGGTCGTCGTGCAGGTATGCGCCGCGTCCCGTGGCGCGCCCGGTCGAGTCGACCATGGCGCCGCCTTCCGCCCTGCGCACGATGCGGATCAGACCGCGCTTCCCCGCCTCCCCACGGCAGCCCATACACGTCCGCGCGGGTTCACGGAGCGGTTTCGTCATCGGAGTCGCTTGGCTTGATGTCGATGCGGAAGCCTGTCAGCTTGGCCGCGAGGCGCGCGTTCTGCCCTTCGCGACCGATGGCAAGGGAAAGCTGGCCCCTCGGCACCAGCACGGTCGCGGTCCTGGTCGTGCGGTCGATCGACACTGACTCCGCCTTCGCGGGGCCGAGCGAGGCGGCGACGAATGCCTCAGGGTCGTCCGACCACGGAACGATGTCGACGTGCTCGTTCGAAAGCTCGCTGAGGATGGCCCGATGGCGCACGCCCTTGGGACCGACGCACGCACCGACCGGGTCGATCCCAGGCTCGGTTGCCGAAACGGCGATCTTCGTCCGCAGGCCCGGCTCTCGCGCGATGGACCGGATCAGGACGGTGCCGGCCTGGATCTCGGGCACCTCGGCCTCGAGCAGGCGATGCACGAACGATCGGGCGGCGCGCGATACGCGCACCTGCGCCTCTCGAGGATTGTGCTGGGTTTCGAGAATGACGACGAGCACCGGCCGGCCCGGGTGCAGCTCCTCGCCCGGGATCTGCTCCTCGGGCGGCATCACGCCTTCGATGCGGCCCAGGTCGACGAAGACCGTGCCGGCCTCAACGCGGTCTACGATGCCTGAGGCCAGCTCGCCCCGGTGCTCTGCCACGTCGCGCAGCACTTTTTCGCGCTCCAGGTCGTGGATGTGCCGGAGCACCGCGTGCTTGGCAGTCTGCGCGGCCATCCGCTTGAAGTTGTCGGCGGGCAGCGTCTCGACGACCTCAGTTCCGTCCGGGCGCACGAGCCGGCTTCGCACGTCGAGGGCACCGGTCTTGGTGTCGAGCTTCACGGTTACGAAGCCGGCTGGGTTGAAGGCGCGCACGTACGCCGCGGCGAGGGCGGTCTCAACCGTGTGCAGCATCTCCTCAAAGGGGATGCCCACCTCGGCGCAGAGCGCGGTCAGCGCTTCGCCCAGGCTCTCGGTGGACGGTTCAGATGGAGACCGCGAGCCTGCCCGCGACAACGTCATCCCATGCAATGTGAACGATGACCGGCGCCCGCCCGCGCGCTCCGTGCGATTGCACGGCGATGCCCGCTTCGTCGACCGCCACCAGCTGGCCTTCGACCACCGACTCCGACTCGCCGGTGCGATACCTCACGTTGACCCGGTTGCCGTTGAACCGTCCATATTCCCCGTGGTTGCGCAGGGGGCGCTCGGCGCCGGGCGACGAGACCTCCAGCTCGTAGGGTCCGTCGATGAGGTTGGAGTGATCGATCAGAGGGCCCGCGACACGGCTCACGCGTTCGCAATCTTCGATCGTGATCGGCTCCGCGTGGTCGATCGAGATGCGGAGGTTCCGTCCCGAATGGCCCGACTGGTCGAGCGAGTAGAGCTCGTACCCCATGTGGTTGACCGTGGGTTCGAGCAATTCTCTGATGGACGGTATGGGCCAGGTTGGCATGTGGCGGTGTCTGACAACACCTTACACCGCTCAGCGGCCCTAACGAAGTGGCTGCACCCGCCTCCACACGACCAGCAGCGGAGTAGCGTTGAAGATCGAGCTGTAGGTCCCTGAAACGATCCCGATCATCAGCGCCAGCGCGAAGCCTTTCAACGTCGTGCCACCCGCGATCAGGATCGCGGCCAACACGAGGACCACGGTGAAGCTTGTGATGATCGACCGCGCCGCGGTCTGCATGATGCTGAGGTTCACGACCTGCTCGAAAGAGAGCCGCTGGCTGACACGAAGGTTCTCGCGGATCCGGTCGAACACGACGATCGTATCGTGCACGGAGAAACCGACGACCGTCAGCACCGCGGTGACAAAGAGGCTGTCGATCTCACCGATTCTCAAACCGAAGACCTTCCCCATGATCGAGAAGAGTCCGGTCAGCAAGAAGACGTCATGCAGCAGCGCGGCAAGGGCGGATCCGCCGAACTGAAAGCCGGCACGCCATCCGCCAGGTACGTTGCGGAACCGGATCGCGAGCAGAAAGAGAATGGCCACCGAGGCGAGCACAAGAGCCAGCAACGCGAACTCGATCGTCTCACCCGCGATGGTCCCCCCCACCTCGATGACCTGCTGCACGACCATCGGACCTACGCGGGTGGTGAGGTGGTCCTCCACCAGCTGCTGCTGCTGTGGGGTCAGCGGAAGGGCCCGGATGATGTAACCGCCGCCCCCGGTCTGGATCACTGTCCCGCCGGCCGTCAGAGGGTCGGCCGCAACTGCGTTCTCGACGCTCGCAACCGCGGGCTGGTTTGCAAAGGTGACGGTGAACTCGGTGCCGCCGGCAAAGTCGATGCCGAGCAGGAAGCCCTTGGTGGCCATCGAGAGGATGCCCGGGATGATGATCAGCAGGGAGATGGCGAAGAAGATGTTTCGGCGCCCGATGATGTTGAGCCTCCGCACGCGCGGCTCTGGCCGAGGCGGCTGAGTCCTCTCATCCAGCGGCTTCTCTTGCGGCTTCTCCTGAGGCGCGACTATGTCAGCGGTCTGCTCCGCCGGAGCGACGTCAGGCAGCTCCGACATTGCGGTCGACTCCCATCAGCGCCGGCCGTCGCAGGGCGCTGCCAGTCATGACGATCGCGAGCAGGTTGTGAGTGACAACGATCGAGGAGATGAGGCTTGCGACGACGCCGATACCGAGCGTGATGGCAAAACCCTGCACCTGCGGTGGGCCCACGAAGCCCAGGATCACGCAGGTGATAAACGTCGAGGTGTTGGAGTCGCGGATGGCGGGCCAGGCGCGCCTGACGGCTGCGTCGACAGCCGCGGCTATGGTCCGGCCGGCGCGGACCTCCTCCTTGAAGCGTTCGAAGATCAGGACGTTGGCGTCGACGGCCATGCCCACAGACAGGATGAACCCGGTGATGCCCGCCAGCGTCAACGTCACGGGCACCACCTTGAAGACCGCAAGGACGGCCCCCGCATAGAACAGCAGGGCAATGCTCGCCAGGAGCCCTGGCACGCGGTAGTAGATGATCATGAAGATCACCACGATCGACAGGCCGAGCAGTCCGGCTGCGAGGCTGAGCTTCACAGACTCGGCGCCCAGAGTTGAGCCCACCTGCGTGACGTCCAGCACCTGGAGGTCAACCGGGAGAGAGCCGGAGTTGATGCCCGTGGCGAGGTCGGTGGCGCTCTGCTGCGTGAAGCTGCCGCTGATCGTCGCTGCACCGCCGTCGATCTCGGTGACGGTGGTGGGATCGGTCAGGAACTTGCCGCAGACCGTGTTCGGGGTCTGGGCAGCCAGACAACCCGTGTTATAGCCCTGCGACACCGCCGAGACATAAGCGGCGTTCTCCCAGTTGTCGATGTCGGTCTGGGTCAGATCCAGCCAGATGGTGAGGTGGCGCTGCGCGCAGTCGGTGCCGGTGCCAGGGCAGGCGGCGACGGCGTCTCGCGTGAGATTGGCGAAGGTGGTGCCTCCGGTCGACGTGAAGTTGATGTTTACGCCCCAGGTCAAGCCGCTCTGGTCGATGGATGCGCTGGCGCTCGAAATGTCGTCGCCGGTCAGGCCTACGAACGCGGGCTTGTACCCAGGCTCAGGCCCGTTCGTCACGTTCGTGTCCGCGACCCATTTCGTGTAGACGAGCTTGGAGACCGCGCCGATCGTCTTCTGTGCCTGCGCGGCCGTCACGCCGGCCAGGTCGACCGTGATCCTGTCGAAGTTGCTGCCCGCGCCCCGGATCTCCGGCTCGCTCACTCCAAGGGAGTTAACGCGCTTGTTGATGACCTGGATGGTTCGCTGCTGCACGTCGGCACGCGACTGGCCCGGTGGGAAGTTGGTGAGCTGGTAGTCGATGTGAGTTCCACCCGCAAGGTCCAGCCCGCGGTGGATGTAGAGCTGCCAGCCGCCGAAGTTAGGCGGCAGGCCGGGCACGTTACCCGTGAGCGGGTAGTGGTTGGCGATCCGGTAGATGTAGCCCGCCCCGTCGACGAAGATCGAGAAAGCCAGCACGGCGATGATGAACAGGCGGACTGGCCAGCTGAGCACTAACTGCACGGCCGATCAGTCTACGGAGTGAGTGAAGGATGGCGCCTGAAGCGAAGCTATCGAGCGGGCTGTTCCGACTCCTGACCGAGAGCCGTTGTCAGCGGGAGAGGCGGTCTGGGGGACCCAGACCACCTGGCGCCATCGTTCTCTTCGGTCTGAAATCCGCACCCAGCCACCGCGATTTCAGACCGGGAAGGAAGTGGTCACTTGAATTTAGTGGTTATCGCTGCCGGAACATTAGATTCAGGACCACTGTGAGCACGATCGAAAGGATGATGCTGGTCGCAATTGGCACGTAGACGGTCACCCCTCCGCTACGGAAAGTGAAGTCGCCCGGGAGGTGGAACCGGCCGAACAGCATCAGGCCTCCGCCGATCACGGCCAGCAGCACGCCAAAGACGAGCAGCAGCCTTCCGACGTCTTGCACCTGGTGCCCAGATTAGTCCGGCCTGATCAAAGAAGGCGGGTCTGTTGGGGTCCCGGGTCGGGCGGTGTGATGCCAAGGTGTCGATAGGCGAGCTCTGTTGCAACTCGGCCGCGGGAGGTCCGGGCCAGGAACCCGATCTGGATGAGGTATGGCTCGTGCACGTCCTCGATCGTCTCGCGCTCCTCGGACAGCGAGGTCGCCATCGTGTCGAGACCAACCGGGCCGCCGTTGAACTTCCTGATCAGAGTCTCGAGAAGCTGACGGTCGAGCGGCTCGAGCCCGAGCTCGTCGATGTCCAGCATGGCCAGCGCCTGCTTCGTCGTATCGAGCGTCGCGCGCCCGTCAGCCCGGACCTGGGCGAAGTCGCGTACCCGGCGCAGCAGCCGGTTTGCAATGCGCGGCGTGCCGCGCGAGCGGCGAGCGATCTCCGACACCGCGTCAGGGTGGATCTCGATCTCTAGGATCCGGGCCGACCGGGTTACGATCTTCTCGAGCTCGGCCTTGGTATAGAAATCGAGCCGGTAGACGGCGCCGAAGCGGTCTCTGAGCGGGCCGCTGAGCAGCCCCTGCCGCGTGGTGGCGCCGATGCACGTGAAATGTGGGAGGGGCAGGGTCGCCGCGCTCGCCCCCACTCCCTTGCCCAGCACGGCGTCGAAGCGGAAGTCCTCGAGCGCGGGGTACAGCGACTCCTCGACCGTGCTGTTCAACCGATGGATCTCGTCGATGAAGAAGACATCGCGCGTGCTGAGGTTCAGCAGGATCGAGCCAAGCGCGCCCTGGTGGTCGATCGCCGGACCAGAGCTGACCTTGATCGCGACGCCCAGCTCGTTGGCGATGATGTGCGCCAACGTGGTCTTGCCGAGCCCGGGCGGCCCACACAGGAGGACGTGCTCGACGGGCTCGCCCCGGCGGCGGGCCGCCTCGAGCAGGATGCTCAGGTTCTCGCGGACCTGCTCCTGGCCGACGTATTCGGTGAGCAGCCGTGGGCGGAGCGTGAGGTCGAACTGGTCGTCGTCCACCCGGGCGTCGAGGATCGGCTCGCTCATTTCCGACCGAGCGCTTTGAGGGCGACGGCCAGCGCCTCTTGCGTATTCGGTGTCGACTTCCAGTCGACCGACTCGATGCCGGCGCGTGCCTCCTGAGACGAGAAGCCCAGGTTGCGAAGGGCCGTCTCGACCGCTTTCGGAACCACACCGTCGCCGGATATGGCGGCGGCACGCGGAACAGCGTCCAGCTCCGCGACGGCGTCGAGCCTTGGCTTGAGCTCGATGATCACCTTCGCTGCGGTGCGCTGCCCGACTCCGCTCGCGCGCCTGATCGGCGCTGCGTCTTCGCTTACGATCGCGCGCCTCAGGACCTCGAGGCTGGCGGCGCCCAGGATATTGAGTCCCACCTTCGGGCCGACGCCGTCGACCTGAATCAGCATCTCGAACATGTCCAGCTCCTCGGCCGAAGCGAATCCGTAGAGCGCGAGCTGATCTTCCCTGACGTGGGTGTGGATGTGCAGCTCGACCGCCCCGCCGGGCGGCGCCATATCCTGGCGCGTCGATGTCGCGATGCTGACCATGTAGCCCACACCACCTACGTCGACCACCACGTAGTCAGGACCCGCTCGCCGCACGACTCCGGCAAGATGTGCGATCACCTGGCGGCGGCCCTGGTAAAACGCCGGCTCCGGGCATGGCAGAGAGCGATTGCGATCGCATCGCGCGCGTGCTCGTCGAGACGGCCCTCGGGAATCTTCACCTGCGCCGCGAGCATGCGCGCCATCTGCGCCTTGTCCGCGTTGCCATAGCCCGTGAGGATGATCTTGACCTGGCTCGGCTTGTACTCGAAGACCGGAACCCCGCGTTCCTCGAGGACCGCAAGGATCGCTCCTCTCGCCTGCGCCACCGCGACAGCGCTGGTCGCGTTGCGGCCCATGAACAATTCTTCCAGCGATGCCTCGGCCGGAGGATTCGCGTCCAGGAGCTCGCGTAAGTGACGGGTGATGACCACCAATCGCTCGCCGTCACGCCCGGGTCTGGTGACCACCGTGCTGCACGAGAGGACCAGGTTGGGCTCCAAGAGCAACGCAAACCCTGTGCTGGCGAGCCCTGGGTCGATTCCGAGGATCAGTCCGTTGTGGGGGTCCGGCATTTATCCAGCAACTTCTACACCTGTGCGGAGAAAAACGCGGGCGAGGACTGCGGTCCTCTCCCGCGGGCCGCCTCTTGGGGAACTCCACGCCACGATTGGGAGGCGTTTGGAATTGCAGAGCTTGGGAGTCGGCCGGAGTAAATCCGGCCTACTGGCGATCTCTCAACTAATTCCATTCATACCTGTGCTGAGACGCGTTCAAGAACGTCGGTTGGGATGTCAAAGTTGGCGTAGACCTGCTGGACGTCGTCGTCCTCTTCGAGTGACTCCATCAGCCTGAGCACCGCCGCGGCCTTGTCCTCGTCGACCGCCACCGTCTGCTTCGGCTGCATCGTGATCTCGGCGTTGTCGATCGTCACGCCGAGCTGCTCCACCGCCGCCTTCACCTTCTCAAAGCTGTTGGGCGGCGTCGATATCTCCACGGACTTGCCATCGACCTGGACATCGTCGGCGCCGGCCTCAATCGCTGCGAGACCGACATCCTCTGGATCTTGCTTGCCCGCGTTCGCGGAGATAACGCCCTTGCGCTCGAACATCCAGCCGACGGAGTTCGGCTCGCCGAGGTTGCCGCCCAGCTTCGCGAAGCGGTGGCGGATTGACGCGCCGGTGCGATTGCGGCTGTCGGTGAATGCGTCGACCATGACCGCTACACCGGCGGGGCCGTAGCCTTCGTAGCGGACCTCTTCCAGCTTCTCGCCGGCGAGCTCCCCCGTCCCACGCTTGATCGCGTTCTGGATGCGGTCGGTCGGCATGTTGATCTCGCGTGCCTTCTGCATCGCGAGGCGCAAGCGGAAGTTGCCGTCCGAGTTGCCTCCACCCTCTTTAGCCGCGATGGTGATCTCTCGGCTGGCGCGCGTGAACGCCTGGCCGCGCTTGGCGTCGACGATCGCCTTCTTGTGCTTTATGCCGGCCCACTTCGAGTGGCCTGACACCTAGCGGTTACCTCCGAACATGCTTTCGATGATTCTAGCCAACAGTAATACCCACGTTATGCCGTTTTCCCACCTGAAGGACGTGTTCTCCCGCGGGTAGCTCCGCGTCTTCAAGCTGAAGGGCACCATCGAGCTTGACTGCTCTCTGCTCGATTAGGCGGCGTGCCTCATTTCCTGACTTGGCCCAGTTGAAGTGCTGCAAGACCTGGACTAGTGTTCGTCCGCGTTCAATCGGCAGATACATGATCGGTCGCGGCATTTCGCGATTGCGAAATTTGACATTAAAGTCCTCCTCGGCGTCCGCGGCGGCCTGGTCTCCGCGCAGTCGCTTCACCAGCTGGCGCGCCAGCGCGGCCTTTGCATCGCGCGGCTTGAGCTTCAGCGTGGAATCGATTTCCGCAGGGCTCAGTCCAGAGATGAGACGCAGGTACTTCTCCGTCAGCTGGTCGGGGATCGACATCGTCTTGCCGTAGATCTCCTCGGGCGGCTCGCTGATCCCGATGAAGTTGCCCAGCGACTTGCTCATCTTCTGAACGCCATCGGTCCCTTCCAGGAGCGGAAACACCGCGACGTCCTGCGGTTCCTGGCCATATGCCTTCTGGATCTCGCGGCCGAATAGAAGGTTGAAGAGCTGGTCGGTGCCGCCGATCTCCACGTCGGCTCTTACCGCGACCGAGTCATATGCCTGGTTGAACGGATACAGCAGCTCGTGCGCCCCGATGGGGGCGCCTGTCTTGATCCGTTCTGCGAAGTCCTCGCGCTGCAAGATCTGCTGCAGGGTCGCCCTCCCCAGCAGCCGCAGAATGTCGGCGGCGGTCATTGGCGCAAGCCACTCGGAGTTGTGGCGCACCTCCATCCGGGTGCGATCGAGGACCAGGTCGACCTGCTCGAAATAGGTCTCGGCATTCGCCGCCACCTGCGCGGCGGTGAGGACCGGCCTGGTTTCGGAGCGGCCGCTCGGGTCTCCGATCATTGCCGTGTAGTCGCCGATGATCAAGACCACCGTGTGACCTTCGTCCTGGAAGGCGCGGAGCGTGTCGAGCACGACCAGGTGGCCGACGTGTAGGTCGGGCGCAGTGGGGTCGAGCCCGAGTTTGATCCTCAGCTTGTCCCCGCGCTCCAGTCGAGCCTGGACGTGATTCGCGATGTGGATCTGCACCGCCCGCTCGCGCAGGCGTTCGAAGAACTTGGCCGTCACACCCTGAACTTTATGGGTTGACTGGGCCGGGACCGAAGTAGATCTGGGGATCGCTTGGCAGCGCGGGCTGGAAGAGGTTGATGATCGGCTTGTCGATGTTGGTCGCGAGCGGCACGATGACATGCGATCCGTTGTAGGCGTTGCGGATGTTGAGCTGAAGGGTGTCGAGCTGCGCGCCGCCGAACGGGTTGGCGGCGGCCCCGAGCTCGTAAACGCAGACCACCGTGAGAAACACGCCGGTGATCAAGCCGACGATGACCCCGAACGAGCGGTTCAGCGCTAGAGCGGGGATCTGGATCTGGCTGTGAGCGAGTTGAGTCGCGCCCTCCACGATGACCAGAACGCCGAGCATGAGCCCGAAGAATCCATAGATCCTTGCGTCCGGCGTTTCGAAGTTGGACGTTTGCTGGAGGATGCCACCGGCCTGCAGCCCCATGTTCGTGCCGGCGAGCAACGCGACGTACAGCGCGATGAAGCCGATCAGCCGCCGGAGCACGCCGGTGAAAAGGCCGCCCACGCCGTAGGCGACGATCACCAGGATGGCGAACAGATCGATCCAGGTCAATTCCTGTAGACCCTACCTTTCCCGGTCCGAAATCGCGGTGGTTGGGTGCGGATTTCGGACCGAAGCCGCTGAACCATGCGCACGCTGCCGGTTGTGAAAGACATCGCGGATTGCCATTGGCGCTTCACCGGCGCTGACGGCGCGGAGCTCAAAGAATTGCGAGGCGCTCATACCCGGAACCCCGCCTGGTGTCGCTTTTCCAGTGTCAGCTTGATCTCCGTCATCACTTTGTCCACTTCGGCGTCCGTCAGGGTGCGCTCGGGGCTTCGGAAAGTCAAGGTGAACGCAATGCTCTTTTGGCCCTCTGGAACCTGCGCGCCGTGGTATTCGTCGAAGGCACGCGCGCTTTCCAGGAGATCGCCGGCGGACTCCTTGATCGCCGCCAGCAGCAAGCCCGCCGCGACGTGCTCTTCCACCACCACCGCGAGGTCGCGATCGATCGCGGGGAACCTCGGCAGGGGCTGTGCGAGAGGTGTTCGGGAGTTGGCGAGCACCGGCTCCACGTCGATCTCGAAGGCCACCAACCTGCCCTCGACCTTGAGGCCGTCCGCCACGGTCGGATGCAGCTCGCCCAGGTAGCCGAGCTGGCGGCCCTCGAGGATGACGGCCGCGCACCGGCCCGGATGGAAGAGCTCGGCCGCCCCACGCTGGTAGGTGCAAGCCGGGGCTGACAGCCCCTCCAGGCACCCTGCGAGGACCGATTTGAGCGCGTAGAAGGCGGCCCGGCCTGAATCCGGAGTGTTGCCCGCTGTGGCAACGGCGGCCAGGCGAAGCGGCTCCTCCGGCTGGCTGTACTTCTCGCCGACGCGCGCGAGAAAAGCCGATGCGATCTCGTAGATGCGGACCTCGTTCCGTCCGCGATCACGGTTCAGGGCCACCGCGTCGACCAGCGACGGCAGCAGCGAGGTGCGCAGGGTGTCCATGTCGTCGCTCAGAGCGTTCGATACGCGCATCGCCAGCGCAGCGATCCGCAACGCCTCCAGCTTGCGGCCTGAGACCAGGGCCGGGTTCCAGGTCTCGGTGAAACCCGCACCGGCCATCACCTGGCGCGCCGCATCGAGGCGGCGGTCGACGCTGGGGACGAGCGGCGTCCATCTGTCGTGGCGGCGGCCGGGCAAGGTCGGCGGGACCCGGTCGTAGCCGTACACGCGACCGACCTCCTCGACGAGGTCTTCGGGAATCGTGACGTCCAGGCGGAAGACAGGCGGCAGCACGTCCCACTCGCCGTCACCCAGCACCTTGACGTGGAATCCAAGCCGGATGAGGATCGCCTCCGAATCCTGAAGGGGGACGTGCGTGCCCAGCACCTCGTCTACGACCCAGGGCTTGAGCCTCACGCGAACCGGCTCCTGCGGCTCCGGGTAGACATCAGGCCATTCGCGGTGCACCGAGCCCCCCGCGAGCTCGGCGATGAGCGACGCGGCACGTCGCGCCCCGGCCAGGGCGAGCTCAGGCGGCAGCCCGCGCTCGAAGCGAGCAGACGCCTCAGTACGCAGCCCCAGCGCTCGAGCGGTCTGCCGCACGCTGGGCCCGCTGAAAGTGGCGGCTTCGAGCAGGATGTCCACCGTGCCGGCGGCCACAGCGGTGTCCTCACCGCCGATGACGCCCGCGATGGCGACCGGCCGCTGAGAATCCGCGATCACAAGCATGCCGCCGGCCAGCTCTCGTTCGACGCCGTCCAGGCAAAGAAGCTTTTCACCGTCGCGAGCACGCCGAACGCGGATCTCAGCGCCAAGGAGCTTCGTGAGGTCGAACGCGTGCAGCGGCTGGGCGTACTCGAGCAAGACGTAGTTGGTGATGTCGACGATGTTGCTGATCGGCCGCACTCCGCAGGCGCGCAGCCTGCGCTGAAGCCACTCCGGGCTCGGACCGACCTTGACTCCCTTGATCACGCCGCCGATGTACCGGCTGCAGAGGTCGGGATCTTCGATGATCACCTTGACCAGCTCCCGCCCCGGCGGGTTCGCGGTGCCGGTGAATGAGGGCATGAAGTCGCGCTTGAGCGGGCGGTCGAGACCGGCGGCCAGCTCGCGAGCGACCCCGAGGTGCCCCATGCAGTCTGGGCGGTTGGACGTGACCTCGACATCCATGATCGCCTGGCTCGGGATCACCGTCGTCAGCGGCTCGCCCGGCGTCCCGCCGGCCAGGATCAGGATGCCCGAATGGTCGTCGCCCAGCAGAAGCTCGTCGGCCGAACAGAGCATCCCGCTGGCCTTGTAGCCGGCGATGTTCATATCCTTCACGAGCCGGCCGTTGGGAACCGTGGTCCCGGGCAAGGCGACGGGGACCAGAGTCCCGACGACCGCATTGGGCGCTCCGGCGATAATCTGCTGAACGCGACCGCCTCCGATGTCGACCTGGTGCACCCAGAGGTCGTTGCGAGACTTCGGGTGCTTGACCTGCTCGAGGATCTTCCCCACCACGATCTGGGAGAGGTCCACGAGCGTGAGCGACTCGACCTCGATGCCAAGGCGCGTGAGCACCTCGGCCGCGTCCTTGGGTGAGACGTCGGTCAGATCGACGAAATCCCCCAGCCACTCGTATGAGAGCTTCAATTCTTAAAGGACCCTACCTTCCCGGTCCGAAATCGCGGCGGCTGGGTGCGGATTTCGGACCGAAGCCCCTGAAGCGCCCCCGGACCGGGTCCCCCGGTCCGGGTTGCCGTCCGCAAAAACAGGGCCGTCGACCTCAATGTCGGGCGTGCGATTGCCATACGGCGCTTCACGGGCTAAAATTGCTCCAGGAATCTGAGGTCCGATTCGTAGAACAGCCGGATGTCGTCGACGTCGTGCTTGAGCATGGCCATGCGCTCGATCCCGAATCCCCAGGCGTAGCCGTTCCACTCCGTCGGATCGATGCCGCCGTTGCGCAGGACCTGCGGGTGGACCATGCCGCAGCCCCCCACCTCGAGCCAGCCCTTGTGCCTGCAGCTCTTGCAGCCCATGCCATTGCAGATTCCGCATGTGACGTCGAACTCGAAGCTCGGCTCGGTGAAGGGGAAGTAGCTCGGTCGAACGCGAACCTTGCGTTCGATCCCGTACAGGGACTGGATCATGTAAAGCAGCGTTCCTTTCATGTCGCCGACGGTCAGGGCCCGGTCGATCGCCAGCCCTTCCACCTGGCTGAAATACGGCAGGCGGGTCGCCTCCGGCGCGTCGCGGCGATAGCAGCGTCCTGGGGTGATGATGTAGATCGGCGGCTCCTTGATCCGCTGCATGGCGCGAATCTGCACCGGCGACGTGTGCGCGCGCAGGAGCAGCTCGGGGGTGAAATAGAAGGAGTCCCAGTTCTCGCGGGCCGGATGGCCCGCCGTGAGGTTGAGGGCTTCGAAGTTGTACCACTCGGTCTCGACCTCGGGACCAAGCTCGACCTGGTAGCCGAGGCTTTCGAGCACTGTCTCGATCTGGCGCCGGACCTGCGTGAGGACGTGCAGGTGGCCCTGCCCGAGCGGTGGTCCGGGGAACGTGATGTCGATCGCCTCGGTCTCGACGATGTCGGCAAGCCGCTCTACGCGCAGCTCGCCGAGGCGGGCGGCGATCGCACCCTCGAGCTGCTGCTTGATTCCGTTGAGCAGCCGGCCGCGGTCAGATCTCTCTTCTTTGGGGAGGCCGGGGATCTCCTTGATCAGGTTCGTCATCGCGCCACTGTTTCCGAACAGCGCCACCCGCACCTGTTCGAGCTCTTTTTCGTCGCGTGTGACGGCGATCTGGCTCTTGTAGTCGTTGAGGAGCTCGTCTGGTCCGTGGATCATGCCGCCAGCCTCCTCCTGACTTCGAAGAGGATCAAAGCCGCGGCCGCAGCCACGTTCAACGACTCGACCCCTGCGCTGAGGTGAACCGTGACGAGCTTGAGATCGGAACGAGAAAGCCCATGCGTCTCACTGCCGAGCACGATCATGCCCGCTTTCTCGATCGGAACGTCTCCCAGCGGCGCGCCTCCGGCGGCGGCGGCGCCGTACCCCTCCAGGCCGGCGAGGTCGCTCCACGAAGCACGCGCGACGGTGAGCCGGAACACGTTGCCTGCCGACGCGCGCACAGCTTTGGCCCCATATGGATCGGCGGAACCCGGCAGCACAGCAAGCGCCGGTGCGCCGGCGGCCGCCGCGCTGCGGCAGATCGCCCCGACGTTGCCAGGGTCCTGCACGCCATCCAACACCACCAACGGCCAATGTCGCCCCCGGGCGGCGGAGATGGCGGCGCTTGCGTCTAGCTCTTTGACTTTTGCGATCGCTATGACTCCTTGGGGTGTGACGGTCTGGCTGACGGTGCGAAACGTCCCACGAGCCAGGGTGATATGCCGTCCGCTTCTAGCGGTGAACTCGTCCCCCTCTCGAACCGCCACCACCTCGAACTCCAAACCGGCGGCCTCGGCCTCGGCGAGAACGCGCGAGCCCTCCAGGAGGACATAGCCTGGCTCGCGCCGTTGGGCGAGGCGCCGCAAGCGGCGGACGATCTCGTTTTCCGGGCTGGAGATCAGCTGGTCAGAGGTTGTTTTTCGCAACCTCCACCAGCCGGGCAAAGGAACCGCTGTCGCGCACGGCCAGGTCAGCCAGCACCTTGCGGTCGATCTCCACTCCGGCCTGGCGAAGGCCGTGCATGAGCTTGTTGTAGGGCAGCCCGGACTGTCGCGAGGCGGCGTTGATGCGCGCGATCCACAGGCTGCGCATCTCACGCTTGCGCCGCCTGCGGTCGCGGAACGCATACGCAAGCGCGTGCAGGACAGCCTCGTTGGCCGGGCGGAAGAGCAGCTTCTTCGAAAGGCGGAAGCCCTTGGCGCGATCGAGGATCGCCTTGTGGCGGCGATGTGCGGGGACGCCTCGCTTGACTCTTGCCATCTCTAGATCCCCAGGGCCCGGCGCACGGTCTTGCGATCGGACTTGGCCACCGGCTGCTCGTTCTCGAAGCCGCGCTTGCGCTTCTGTGACTTGTGCTCGAGCAGGTGGCTCTTGTGCGAGCTGGCGCGCATGAGCTTGCCGGTGCCGGTCACACGGATCCGCTTAGAGATTCCCTTCTGGGTCTTGATCTTAGGCACCGTTTGCGCTCTCCTTGGGGGCGGCCTGGCGGGTAGGCGCCAGGATCATGAACAGGTTCTTGCCCTCGAGCAGAGGTGCGCGTTCGACGACCGCGAACGGCTTCGCGTCATCGGCGACCCGGTCGAGAATCCTTCTGCCGATGTCCTGGTGGACCATCTCGCGGCCCCTGAACATGATCGTCACCTTAACTTTCTCTCCTGCTTCGAGGAACTGCTTCAAACCCTTGAACTTCGTCTGGAAATCGTGCTCCGCGACCTTCGGTCGCAGCTTCATCTCCTTCAGTTTGGTGACATTCTGCTTGCGGCGCTGGTCCTTCTCCTTCTTGATCGTCTCGAACTTGTAGCGTCCGTAGTCGATCAGGCGGCAGACCGGTGGGCTCGCTTGCGGCGCCACCTCAACGAGGTCGAGTCCCTTCTCGCTTGCGATGCGCAGAGCGGCGTCCAGGGAGAGCACCCCCAACTGGTTGTTCTGGTCATCGATCAGCCGCACTTCCGAGCTGCGGATCTGATCGTTGATCTTCAGCTCTTTAAACGAGATGAGACGCTACCTCGGGTAAATTCAGAGTCCTGCTATTCCTCCAATTCGGCTAAATAAAACAAAACGGACGGCCTGAAGCCATCCGCCGTAACCGTGACCCTTTCGAGCGATGCCCTGAGGGTGAGGGTCGGTGCCCTGCTTCAGGTGCAGGATCGTACCGGAAACGTAACCCGATGCGCAAAGTGGCGTTGCCTTTGATGACTGTGATTTCCACCCACCGGACCGGCCCCGTAAGGTGGCGGGCATCCATGGGAACGCGATGGCGTGTGCCTGCACTTGGGGCGCTCGCCCTGATCCTGGCCGGCGCGTGCAGCGTCCCAGGGACAGGCGCCGCGAAATCGCCGGCACCGGTGGCCAGCTCTTCTCGCACGAGCTCCCCCTCGGCGAGCCCGGCCCAGAGCCCTTTGCCAGAGCCGGTGGCCGGCGCGTTCGGCGTGCTCGTGAGCTCGCTGAGCAGCAGCAGCTACACCGTCAGTCTGGTCGGGGTTGACGGCAGGGTCGTCGCCAGCCAGCTTGCCAACACCCCCGCGACGGTCACCTGCGGCGGCACAGCGGCCGGGGTCGTTCCTGCTCCCGTGAGCACCAGCAACACGCGGGCCTACTTCATGGATGCGCTCGGCGTCGTCCGCTACCTGGCTCCCAACGGAGACACCGGCCAGACCATCACGCTGCCGATTGGACCCGCTCGTCGCAGCCTGTTCGCGGTCAGCCCCGACGACGCGCTCATGGCGGTGGTGGTGGTGGACTTCCAGCAAGGCGGCGCGACGACCAGGTTGTACATGTACCAGCTGCAGTCCGGAGGCGCGCAGCTCCTGCTGTTCAGCCAGTCCGGCGCTTACACGCTCTGGCCGACGGGCTGGCATGGCACCACCAACCTGGTCCTGGCGAAGGTGCCCGCGTGCACTCAGGGCGGCGGACCTTTCAGCGCCGCGCCGCAGGAGCTCCACGTAGTCGACCCGAAGACCGCGGTTCGTCGCTTCATCGTCGGCGGTCCGACTTGCGTAATCGCCGGACCGCCCTCGCCCGCGGGCGCTGTTTGCGAAGACACCGCGGCCTTTGCGCAGGCGAAAGTCCTCGACTGGACCGGAGCCACCACCCATTCGTACCCGATCTCCGGGGCCACTCCAGCCCTTATCTCACCCGACGGCACGCTTGTCGCCATCGCGGCCTACGGGGCCCCGACCACCACACTGATTCCGACCAATGCCGCCGTTAATCTTTCCGCGTGCGGTTGGATCGACAGCACCCACCTGCTTTCGGGGGGTGATGTTCAGCATCAACCGAGCGTCGCAGACATCACCACCGGCCAGGTCGTCCCGGTCGCGGCGCAGGGCGACTGTGCCGGTCGGATCCCGGGAGGCTGGTAGGGCGACTTACCGGCGGCGCTCGGCGACCTCGGTGGCGACCATGCTGGCGAACGACTCGAGCGAGGAGTCGACTTCTTGGTTTGAGCGATCCCGAACGTTGACGTGCTCAGTCTCCGCCTCGCGGGCGCCGACGATCGCCATGTAAGGCACCTTGCGCGCGTGCGCGTCGCGGATCTTGCGCTGCATCTTCTGCGACCGATCATCGACTTCGACCCGAAGGCGCAGCGAGCGCAGGCGGTCAGCCACTCTGCTGGCGTACTCGTGCTGCGAGTCGGTGATCGGGATCACGATCACCTGCACCGGGTGCAGCCAGGTTGGAAAGGCGCCGGCGTACTGCTCGATCAGGTAAGCGGTCATTCGTTCGAACGCGCCAAAGGCTCCGCGATGAATCATCACCGGCCTTTGCCGCGAGCCATCCTCCGCGACGTACTCGAGGTTGAACTTCTTGGGCAGCTGGTAGTCGACCTGGACGGTATTGTTGGTGAACTCCCGCCGCAGGGCGTCGCGGACCTGGAAATCGATCTTCGGTCCGTAAAACGCAGCTTCACCCAGGCCGATCTTGTAGGGGAGGTTCAGGCTCTCCAGCGCCTCTTTGAGCGAAGCCTCGGCGCTCTCCCATTCGTCATCCGTACCCGCCCATTTGGTCTTGACCTTGTCGCGCACCGACAGGCGGTACGAGTAATCCTCGACTCCCAGCACGGACATGAAGTAGTTGGCGAGCTCGATCGCGCCGCGAACTTCGCCGATGACCTGGTCGGGCGTGCAGAAGATGTGCGCGTCGTTGAGGTTGAACGACCGCACCCGGATCATTCCCATCAGCTCGCCCGATTTCTCGAGCCGGTAGTTCTGCCCCAGCTCTGCGATCCGCAGCGGCAGGTCGCGATAGCTGTGGAGGTCGTGGTCGTACACGAGGATGTGGTGGGGGCAGTTCATCGGGCGGAGCTCCAGCTCCTCTCCGTCGTCGAAGCGCATGGGCGGAAACATCGTGTCGTGGAATAGCTCCCAGTGACCGCTGGTCCGGTACAGGTCCAGCTTCGCCACGTGCGGAGTTATGACGTGCCGATAGCCGCGCTTCAACTCCTCGTCGACGATCCACCGCTCCAGCTCCCGGCGGATGGTGGCTCCGTCCGGCAGCCAGATCACCTGGCCGGCGCCCACGCGCTCGTCGAGCGCGAAGAGCTTCAACTCTTTGCCCAGCTTCTTGTGGTCGCGCTTCTCGGCTTCTTCGAGGAACTTCAAGTAGTCCTCGAGCTCTTTCGGGGTCTGCCATGCCGTGCCGTAGATACGCGTCAGCTGTGGCTTCTTCTCGTCCCCGCGCCAGTAGGCGCCGGCGACGCGGAGGAGCTTGAACGCCTTCAAGTCGCGGGTCGACCTCACGTGCGGCCCCCGGCAGAGGTCCAGAAAATCGCCGGTCCGGTAAACGCTGACCTCGTCACCCTCGACCTTGTCCGCGATCAGCTCGAGCTTGTAGTCCTGGCCCCGCTTGCGGAACTCGGCCATCGCTTCTTCGCGCGAGAGCGTCTCGCGGACGAACGGCCTGTCCTCGTTGACGAGGCGACGCATGCGTGACTCGATGGCGCCCAGGTCGGACTCCGACACCGGCTTGCTGAACTGAAAGTCGTAGTAGAAACCGTCTTGAACCGGAGGCCCGATGCCGTACTTCGTGCCGGGGTAGAGCTCGGTGACGGCCGCGGCGAGGAGGTGCGCGGCCGAGTGTCGCAGCACCTGCAGCGGATCGTCGGTCGCCTCGTGTTCGCCGTAATCGGCCATCGGGTCGTCCAGTATATGGACGCTTTGTACACGCCCGAGTCGCCCCTCCGGCCGGTGCCCTGTCCCCACCCGGTCGTGGCGTTTGGCAAGGGCCGACCTCCCCGCGCGGCGGGGAGGCCAGAGCAGCGGCCACCTCCCCACATGGTGGGGAGGCTAGATTGAATCCAACGGCGATCGTTGATGCGCTCGGTTATCCCGCGGCGGGGCTGGGCATCCTCATCGAGAGCTCCGGGATACCGTTTCCCGGCGAGGTCCTCCTGCTCGCGGCGGCCGCGTGGTCGGCCGCGCGCCACCACTCGATCATCCTGGTCATCCTGTTTGGTTTCCTCGGCGCGACGGGCGGCGCGGATATCGGCTACGTCCTCGGATTCACAGGTGGCCGGCCCTTCGTGGAGAGGTTCGGGAGCATCTTCCGCATCCGCCCTGAGCACATTGCGCGCTCTGAGCTGTTCTTCGCCCGGCACGGTGACAAGGCGGTGCTCGCCGCGCGATTCGTGCTGGGCCTGCGCACGTGGGGCTCGATGCTCGCCGGGATGGCGCGCATGCCGTTCTGGCGCTTCCAGCTGTTCAGCGCCCTGGGAGGCCTGGCCTGGGCCACTGTCGTCGGGCTCGCGGGCTATCTCCTGGGAAGCAACCTGCCGCTGCTCGAGGCGATCATCCGAGATATTGGTCTGGGGGGTCTCGTTCTGGTTGTGCTTGTGGCGGTGATTCTGATCGTGGCCGGCCAGCGCGCCTCCCGACCACGATGATGGCAACGCCGCCCGCGGCCAGCAGCGCCCCCAGGCCGCCGATGACGTGCGCGGTTCCGATGGTGTCGGAGAGGCCGGCGGCAACCAGCACGGGCACCGCGGTCACTCCGTTGATCACCATGTAGAGAAGCGCGAAGATCCGGCCGCGGATCTCGTCGCTGGTCGACTCCATCAGGTAGGTGATCGCCGGAATCATGATCGCCCCGAACTCGACGCCGAGCAGGAAGCTGAATGCGGCCGAGGTGATCCGGTTGTGCGCCTGCAGGTCGTGAAACTGCGCCATCGCCTCTGGCACGGCGGCGAGGGCGAGCATCGTCACTCCGTTGGCGAGCAGCGAACCTGCCAGCACCTTGGTCCGATCGAGATTGCGCAGGAACTGGCCCAGGAGCACCGCGCTGAGAATCACTCCGACCGTCGCCGGCCCGAGGATGACGTAGGTGTCCTGTGGGTTGATGCCGAGGACCCTGCTGACAAAGGCGGGCGCCAGCGTGAAGAGCATGAACAGGACCAGCACCGCGATGCTGACCTGGCCGAAGGCGAGGAGCAGACCACGCGATGCCCGCAGCGCGTCGACCCCTTCTTTGATGTCGACCAGCATGATGTGGAATCGGTTGCGGCTGTCCGCGACGGGAGGTTCGGTCGTCGGCTGAAGGTGCGGGATGTCTGAGGCGAAGATCAAGGTCCCGCCGATGACGAGCAGCACGACCGCGCACCAGTAGGGCGCATACAGGTCGATTCTCGAGATCACCGGCGCGAGGGCCCCGCCGACGACCAGCGTCAGGACCATGGTTAACAGCGCCATCGAGTTGGCGGTGATGAGAGCCGAGCGCGGAAGGATCGTCGGTATGACCGCCGCCTCTGCAGGGCCGAACAGCTGGCCCACGGCGGAGAAGATGAGGGTGATCAGCAGCAGGTGCACGAAGTCGTTCCTGAGGCCCGGTACCAGCGCCGCGAGCGGGATGAGAGCCACGACGGCCGCCCGGCCGAAGTTGGCCCACATCATGATCTGCTTGCGGTCCATGCGGTCCGCGATGACCCCGGCCGGCGGTGCGAAAAGCACGGCTGGGACCGTATAGGTGAGCAGCGTGATCGCCACCGGAGTGCTGCCGCCGGAGATCTTGTACGCGAGGATGATCAGCGAGAAGAGCAGGAACTTGTCCGCGAGCTGCGCGGCGAGCTGAGCAAACCAGATGTTCCTGAACGCTGTGTGCCGCAGGACCGCGCGGAAACCGCCCCTGCCTTCGACCGGAAACCGGATTGGCTGCTCCACCGGCGCTAGAGATTAGCCGCCGGGACTGCAAAAACCCTCGTAGACCGTCTCCCACTCAGCAAGGTTGAGGGTCTGCGGGCGCCGCTCGGGGTCGATTCCAGACACGCGAAGGCGCGTGCCGGCCGCTGTGCTGCCGATGCCACTGATCCGGCCCAACGTTCCACCAAGCTGCTTCCGGCGACCCTGGAACACGGTTTCGACGAACCGGAAGAAAGCATTGAAGTCATCGACATCCACAGCCGGTCGCTCGCGCACGTCCAGGCGCACGAGTGCCGAATCCACGCGAGGCGGCGGAGTGAAGGCCGCGGCCGGGATCGTCAAGAGGAGCTGGGCCTCGGCGAACACCTGCACGGCCACGGTGGACAGGCTCGCGCCGGTCGACGCGGTCCAGCGCTCCGCCACCTCCTTCTGGACGACGAGGGAAAGCCTGCGCGGGCGTGGTGGATCGTCAAGGAGCTTGCGAATTAAGGCGCCGGTGAGGTTGTAGGGGATGTTGCCCGCGACGACCTCATTCCCCGCTGGGAAGGCCGAACGGACGTTGAACCGCAGGATGTCGGTCCGCACGACCTCCACGTTGTTGAGCCCTTCCAGCGATTCGCGCAGTGCGGGGATCAGCCGGCCGTCCAGCTCCACCGCGACCACGCGGCGTGCCCTGCGCGCGAGTGCCACGGTCAAGGTTCCGACGCCGGCGCCCACCTCGAGGACCTCGTCCTCCGGCGAGAGGCCGGCCTGCTCCGCAACGGCGTCGCGCAGCACAGGATCGGTGAGGAAGTTCTGCCCGAGGGAATGCTTGAGCTCGATGCGATGACGCCGCAGCAGCTGGTCGAGCTGGTGAGGGTCGGCGGGATCGATCAGGGTCATTTCATGCGGCGAAACAGCGCCAAGGCATTCGCGCTCTCTTGCGCGGCAAGCACCTCGACGCTCACACTCCGCAGCTCGGCGACCAGTTCCGCGGTGTCGAGCAGAAACGCCGGCCGGTTGGGCACTCCCATTCGCTTATGCGCGTTGCCGTACGGAGAGTCGGTTTCGAGTAGCAGGCGATCGGGCGGACAACGTTTGACAACTGCTCGCAACGCGTGCCGGCTTGGCCTCGTGACAAGCCCCGCAAACGAAAGGTAGAACCCGAGCTCGAGAAATCTCTCCGCCCACTCCCATTCGAGCGCGAAGTAGTGCATGACCCCGCGCAACCCGCCGTGCTCGGAGATCGCCGCCGCGACCTCGGCGGCCGCACCGCGGTTGTGGATCGAGACGGGCAGGTCGCGCCGAACCGCAAGTTCGAAGAGCCGGCCAAGCCGCTCCATCTGCACCTCGCGCGGCGGGCTGCCCGGCTGCTCGAAGTCGAGTCCAACCTCGCCGATCGCGACGACGCGCTCGTCCGACGCCAGCTTTTCGAGAGCCTCCAGCTCGAACGGAGCCATCTCGCTCGGCTGATGGCCCACCGCCGCCCACACAGCGTCGAAACGATGGGCCAGCGACACGGCGGTGCGGCTGCGCTCCAGGTCTACGCCCATCGTGATCATGCGGGTGACTCCGGCACCGGCCGCGGCCTCCACCACCTCGCCGGGATCTCCCAGCTCCTCGAGATGGAGGTGTGTGTCTACGAAGATTGCGCTTCCTCTTCGACCACGTCGTCCAACCGCTTGAAGAGCGCCTCGGGAGGCGGTAGCTCGCGGCCGGGCGGGAGCTGTGAGAGTCGCCAGCGGTCGTCGCTGGCGTAGTCACCCGTGATCACCGAGTGCGAGGCACCATCCTCGATGACCTCGCGCACCTCGGGCTGCGGAGCGATCACGTCGTCGTAGCCGAGCATCCGGTGCAGCTTCTGGGACGAGAAGGGTAGGAACGGCGTCAGCATCGTCTTGATGTTGTCGACGCAGCGGAGCGCGACATACAGCACGGTGCCGGCCCTCTCCCGGTCGGTCTTGATCGTGTGCCATGGCTGCTCGGTCCCGAGATAGACGTTGACCTTCGCCGCCATGGTCATCGCGTATTTCAAGGCCAGCTGAAAGCGCGCCTGGCCCAGCTGCAGTGCGACGTGGTCCAGCGCATCCTCCACCTCGGTGATGAGGCTTTCGTCCGCAGTTGTGAGCTTCTGCGGTTCGGGCACGGCGCCGAAGTTCCGGTGTGCGTTGACCAGCGTGCGGTGCACGAGGTTGCCCCAAGTCGCCACGAGCTCGTCGTTATTTCGCCTCACGAACTCCGACCACGTGAAATCGGTGTCCTGGTTCTCGGGGCCCGCAATCATGAGGTAGTAGCGCAGCGCGTCGGGGTCGTATCGGTCAAGGACGTCTTTGACGTAAATGACCTGGCCGCGACTCGTTGAGAGCTTCTTGCCTTCCATGTGAAGGTGCTCGCTCGCGACTATGTCGTCAGGCAGCTCGTATCTCTCTTTGTCGTTGCTGACGCCCATGAGGATCGACGGCCACATAACCGTGTGAAAGGTGATGTTGTCCTTGCCCATCACGTAGTAGTGCCAGGCGTCGGGGTTTTGCCACCAATCCTTCCACGCGTCCGGCTCGCCGCGCTGGACCGCCCACTCGATGGAGGCCGAAAGGTAGCCGATCACGGCGTCGAACCAGACGTAGATCTTCTTGTGTGGGTTGTCTTCCCAACCGGGCAACGGAACTGGGACGCCCCAGTCCAGGTCGCGCGTGATGGCGCGGCGCTTGAGGTTTCGCACATATTCGAGCGAGTACTTGCGGACGTTGGGACGCCAATTGTCGTGTTTTTCGATCCACTCCTTGAGCTGTTCGCCGAAGGCGGGGAGGTCGAAAAAGAAGTGCTCGGTTTCGCGAAACTCGACCGGTTCACGGCTGCCGCGCTGGTGCGGTTCGATCAGGTCGATAGGGTCGAGCTGGTTGCCACAGTTGTCGCACTGGTCGCCGCGCGCGTCGGCAAAACCGCAGATCGGGCATTTGCCTTCTATGTAGCGGTCGGGCAGCGTGCGGCCAGATGCCGGATCGAATGCCCCCATCTGCTTCTCTTTGACCAGATAGCCCTTCTCATACAGGGTGAGGAACAGCTTCTGCGTGACGCGATAGTGATTGGCGGTCGTGGTCCGCGTGAAGATGTCATAGGTCATTCCAAGCCTGCGAAGGTCCTCGACGATCAGTCCGTTGTTGCGATCGGCGAACTCGCGCGGTGGCACACCCTGCTTGTCGGCCTCATAGGTGATTGGAGTGCCGTGCTCGTCGGTCCCGCTCGCCATGAGAACGCGCGACCCTCGCAGCCGCTCGAAGCGTGCAAGAACGTCGGCGGGCACCGCGAAGCCGGCCACGTGGCCGATGTGGCGCGGGGCGTTGGCGTAAGGCCATGCCGGAGCGACGAGCACGGTTCTTCGGTCGGTCTTCGTTTCAGGCACTAGGCGGACAGTATCGGCCAGCTCGGGACCTGATCTCATCGGCTCGGGGCGCCGATGCGTGCGTTAGGGGGCCCGGCGCAAGTCGTCACGCATCTGCGCGATGCGCTCCTCCTCGCGTCACCCCTGCCTTCGCGTCGGCGCCCCGACCGGCAACCTGCGGTCCCCTGCCGCGAGCTCAGGCCCCCGGTGGCCGATGCTGTCCACTGATGACAAGGGTAATCTCGCCGCGCGGAGGGTCGCCCAGCGCGGCCAGCACCTCGGACGCGGTGCCGCGCAGCAGCTGCTCGTGAAGCTTGGTCAGCTCGCGCGCCAGCGTCAGGTGGCGTTCGGGCATGACTTCAGCGACGATCGCCAGCGTTTTCCTGATCCGGTACGGAGAGTCGAACGCGACGGCGGGCCGGAGATCTTTCTCCAGCGTCGCCAGCAGCCGGCGGATGTCACCCGGCTTGCGGGGCAGGTAGCCGAGGAAGGTGAATCCCGGTCCGCCGTAGCCGGACGCGGAAAGCGCGGCGGTGATAGCGCTGGGTCCTGGAATCGGTACCACGGTGTGCCCCGCCGCCCATGCCGCGGTGACGAGGGCTTGCCCGGGATCCGACAACGTCGGAGTGCCCGCGTCGCTCACGAGCGCGACATCGTGCTGATCGAGCTCCGCCATCACACGCGGCAGCCCGCGCCGCTCGACTGGCGCGCGATAGCTGACGAACGGCTTGCGGATGCCGTGGCGGGCGAGCAGCCTGGCGGTGACGCGCGTGTCCTCCGCGGCGATGGCTCCGACTTCACCGAGAATTCGCAGTGCGCGAGGGCTCACGTCTTCGAGGTTTCCGATCGGGGTCGCGACGACGAAGAGTTTGCTCACTGCAGTAATTGCCAATGGGCGTCGCCCCACCCGGCCGTGCCCTGTGGGCAGGGCCGGTCTCCCCGCATGGCGGGGATGTGAAGGGTGCTCACTCCCTTTCTAGCCAGTCTCCCACCCTCTTCGCTATCTCCGCCGCCGGTCCTACGAAGCGAGAGGCGGGAGGCAGCACGTCCAGGAACGCCCTGCCGTAGTCACGGCCCAGGATTCGGTTGTCGAGGATCACCACCGCGCCGCGGTCGGTCGAGCGGCGAATCAAGCGGCCGAAGCCCTGCTTGAGGCGCAGCGCCGCCTGCGGCAGCGCGAGCTGCGCGAATCCGTCGCGGACCTGTTCCGCGCGCGCCGCGTAGACAGGTTCTGTCGGCACGGGAAATGGGAGCCTGACCATGATCACGCAGC
>PLYZ01000011.1:0-185 GCA_003151935.1 Candidatus Dormiibacterota bacterium
CTACGAGCGCTTTACGCCCAATAATTCCGAACAACGCTTGCCCCCTACGGCTTACCGCGGCTGCTGGCACGTAGTTAGCCGGGGCTTTCTTGGAGGGTACCGTCGATGTCTTCCCCTCCGACAGTGCTTTACATCCCGAAGGACTTCATCGCACACGCGGCGTCGCTCCGTCAGGCTTTCGCCCA
>PLYZ01000011.1:324-3914 GCA_003151935.1 Candidatus Dormiibacterota bacterium
CCGTTCGCCGCTAGGAACTCATCTCCCTTGCGGGAAATAAGCCCTCGCTCGACTTGCATGTGTTATGCGCGCCGCCAGCGTTAACCCTGAGCCAGGATCAAACTCTCCGTCCAAAACGGAGGACCCAAGACACTCGTCCTGAGTCATAAGACTCTCAGAGTCTTTCCCACTCTTCAGTTGTCAAAGTGCTGGTCACCCCGACTGCCCGGCGCTTTTTAGGGCGCACGAAGCCTTCCGTCAGGACAACCCGCGAATTGTACCGGTCTCCAGCCCGCTATTGCAAGGCCGGCCCTGGCGGCCTACGAGCCCGCGCGGATCCCGAGCTCGTCGAGATGCGCGAGCAGGTCGGCGGGGTCCTCGTACACCCGGTACGCCCCCGCCTGTTCCAGCTCCTCCCGCCCATACCCGCCCGAGAGCACACCCACCCCTAGGGAACCGGCCCTCTGGGCGGCGAGCAGGTCCCAGATGCTGTCGCCGACCACGAAACAGTCCCCGGGCGGCACCCGCAGCCGCTCGGCGGCGGCCAGGAACAGGTCGGGGTTCGGCTTGGCGTAGGCGACCTGGTCCCGCGTGACGACGGGCGTACTGTCTGGAATCCCGAGCATCGCGAGGGTCGGGCGGGCGGTCTTCTCGCCTCCGCTGGTGGCGATCGCCCACGGGACACCCATCGATGACAGGGTGCCCAGCAGCTCGCGCGCTCCTGGCAGCGGCCGGATCTGATCCAGCCTCTTCAACAGGCCCTTGGCGTGCAACTGCCGCAGACGCTCGGCCTGCGCTTCGCCGATGCTCGCGCCGAGCTCTCTTTCCAGGGCCTTCAGGAACAGCCCGCCGCTCATGCCGATCCGGCGATGAATGCGCCACACCGACAGGTCGAGGCCCTCTTCGTGCAGCGCTTCGCGCCAGGCCAGCACGTGCTGGTACACGCTGTCTACGAGCGTTCCGTCGAGGTCGAACAGCAGGGCGGGCCGCGCCGACAGCGCCGGGCTGGACAAATCAGAAAGGCCGCCGGCCCGACATTGCGCGCGCCAGGGTCAGCTCGTCCGCGTACTCCAGGTCGCCTCCCACCGGGAGCCCGTGCGCCGGCCGCGTCACCTTCGTGCCCAGCGGCTCGAGGGCCCGCTGCAGGTAGAGCGCAGTCGCCTCGCCCTCGATGTCGGCGTCGGTGGCCACGATCACCTCCGCCACGCCCTCGATGCGCACCCGCTCGAGCAGCTGAGGCACGTGGATCTGGTCCGGCCCGATCCCATCGATGGGAGAGATCACGCCCTGCAGCACGAAATAGAGGCCGCCGAACTCGGCCGTCCTCTCGATCGCCAGCACGTCGAGCGGCGACTCCACCACGCACAGCATCGTGGCGTCACGGCGCGTCGACAGGCAAATGGCGCACAGGCTGCCCTCCGCGATGTTGTAGCAGCGCTCGCAGTAGCCGATGCGCGCCTTGACGTCCTCGATCGCGTGCGCGAGCGACGAGGCGCGCTGGCTGTCCGACCGCAAGAGGTGGAACGCGAGCCGCTGCGCCGTCTTAGGGCCGATGCCCGGCAGCCGCGAGAGCTCCTGGATGAGCCGTTCCAGCGGCTCCGGCAGCTGCGGCATTGCCGGCTACAACAAGCCTGGCGGGAGGCCGAGCCCGGAGGCGACCGCCTGCATCTTCGACGCGGCGAGCTGCTTTGATTTTTCCATCGCCTCGTTGACGGCAGCGACCACGAGGTCCTGCAGCATCTCGGTGTCCGAGGCGGCATCAGGATCGATCGTCACCGACACCAGCTTCTGCGTGCCGCTTGCCACCACGCGCACCGCACCTCCGCCGGCGGTTGCCTCGACCGTCTCTGTCTCCAGCTCCGCCTGCACCTTGCCCATCCTGTCCTGCATCTGCTGGACCTGGCGCAGCATCTTCATCGGATCTTTCACTCCGACACCTCCTTCACCCTCGTCACGCGGCCGTCGAACCTGCGCACCACCTCGCGGACGAACGGATCGTCCTCCGGGCTCGCCTTCGGCGTCGACCTCGCAGCCTCACCTTCCCTCAGGCGGAAATCCACCTTGACGCCGTCGCCCAGCCACGCGCGCACGTGCGGCATGAGCTGCATCGACTGCTCCTGCGCCTTCTTGTGATGAAACCCATAGCGAAACCAGAGCACGAGCAGCGTCCCGTCAACCTCAGGCTGCGCATCGAGATAAGCAGCGCGCACGGTGCGGTTGAGCTTCTCGAGCACGTCCGACCACCCACTGACCTCAGCACTGGCAGCGGCCGCAACCGGTTGCGGCACTGGCTCCGTAGCGGAAGCAAGTACCTTCACCTCCCCACCCTGTGGGGAGGACGCTGCTGCCCGGAGGGCACCAGCGGGAGGGGCAGCCCCCTCCGGAATCACCGCAGTTTCCGTACCCAACTCCACCGCCAGGCGCGCCAGCGTCGCCTCGACCAGAAAGCGCGGCTCGGCGTGGCGCCTCACCTCCCCGTCCAGGTGCAGCAGCGCGTCCAGCACGCTCGACAGGCGCCGCGCGATCGGATGGTCTCGCTTCGTGAGCGCCGCCACCAGCCGGTCCCGGCACCCCTCCATCAAACCCCGCACCACCTGCCTCAGCTCCGCGCCCGCCGCGTAAACCCGGCTCAGCTCCGCCAGCGCCTCCGCGGCGCGGCCCGCGAGCACGTCGTCCAGCAGCGAGTCCAGCAGCCGCGGATCCGCGATCCCCAAGAGCGCCCGCGCCGACTCCAGTGAGATAGGCCCCGAAGCCAGAGGCACCAGCTGGTCCATCAACCCGACCGCGTCCCGCATCGATCCCTGCGCCGTGCGCGCGATCAGCTGCATCGCCTCCGCGTCCACCTGCACGTTCTCAGCCTTGGCGATGTGCGTGAGCCGCGAGGTGATCTGCTCCTCGCTGTGCCGCCGGAACACGAACTGCTGGCACCGGCCGATGACCGTGAGCGGGATCTTCTGAGCATCCGTCGTGCACAGGATGAACACGACGTGCGGCGGCGGCTCCTCGAGCGTCTTCAACAGCGCGTTGAACGCCGGCTCGGTGAGCATGTGCGCCTCGTCGATGATGTAGATCTTGAAGGGCCCTAGCGCAGGGGCGAGAGTCACCTTCTCGCGCAGGTCGCGGATCTCATCGATGCCCCGGTTGGATGCTGCGTCGATCTCGATCAGGTCGAGCGCGGACCCGGCGGTCATCTCGACGCACGACTGGCACTTGTTGCACGGTTCCGCCGAGTCGCGCACGCGCCCCGTGCAGTTCAGCGCCTTCGCGAGCAGCCGCGCCGCCGACGTCTTCCCCGTCCCCCGGCTCCCGCTGAAAAGGTAGGCGTGCGCGACGCGCGCGCTGATGATCGCCCCCTGCAGCGCTCGCGAGGCAGCCTCCTGGCCGACCAGGTCTCCGAACGTCTGCGAGCGGTACTTGCGGTAGAGGCTCTGGTACTCAGGCATATTCAGGCACTTATCTTCCCCGCACCTCTCTCAGGCTCTCTCCCCTGTAGGGGGCGAGAGATTAGGGGTTCGGACTTTATTTAAATGGCCGCGCACCCCGCTTCGATCGAAGACCCCCAGCTCGCACCACGGTCCACGGCTCCGGCCCGGATGACTGCGGCACCCTCG
>PLYZ01000068.1:0-79349 GCA_003151935.1 Candidatus Dormiibacterota bacterium
AGCACCCGCCGCCATGGCGCGCGTAGCCGCCATATGTGTCGACCATGATCTTGCGCCCGGTCAGGCCCGCATCCGCGACCGGGCCCCCGACCACGAAGCGACCAGTGGGATTGATGAAGGTGCGGATGCCGCCGGCTCGCAGCTCCGCCGGGATGACGGCGTCGATCACGTGCTCGGCGATGTCTGCCCGCAGCTGGTCCGTGCCGATCTCGTCGTGGTGCTGCGTGGAAAGCACCACGTTGTCCACTCCGGCCGGCCGGCCATCCTCCCCATAGCGGATGGTGACCTGGACCTTGCCGTCGGGCCGTAAATAGGTGAGCGTCTTGTTGCGTCGCACCTCGGCGAGCCGGCGCGCGAGCCGGTGGGCGAGCATGATCGGCAGCGGCATCAGCTCGGGCGTTTCGTCGCATGCGAAGCCGAACATCATCCCGGAGTCGCCTGCGCCGCCGACGTCGACACCCTGAGCGATGTCCGGGGACTGCTCGTCGATGCTGGTCACGACACCGCAGGTCTCCGCGTCGAAGCCGTACTTGGCCCGCGTGTAGCCGACCTCGCGAACGGTCTGCCGGATGATCCGAGGGATGTCGACGTAGCAGTCTGTGGTGATCTCGCCCACCACGATCACCAATCCGGTGGTGACGATCGCCTCGCAAGCGACGCGAGCCAGGGGGTCTTTGGCGAGGATCGCGTCGAGGATCGCATCCGAGATCTGGTCGGCGAGCTTGTCCGGATGGCCTTCGGTGACCGATTCGGACGTGAACAGGGTCGATTCCGCCATGGCAGCAAGTCCTCCATTGAATCTCCCACGCCGGCAAGGACAGAGCAGTCCCCAAGCGCCAGGTTCATACCTCTGGGACGGTCAGATCCTAGCTCACCCGCGTGGCCTGGCGGCCGGATTCATCCCGGCCGCAACTTTGTCTCTTTCGACTCCACCGCGTGCCAGTAGGTCCGATCCTGCTCGCGCCTGCGCGCAGAAGGAACCGCCCACGGTTCCTTCTCACTTCAGCTCCAGGTAGTGAATTCCTGAATGGCGGAAGAGCTTCGCGCCTCGTTGCGACAGCAGCGCCGCGGTGGCGGCCCGCGCGGACTCCATCACCTTGTCGAGGTGCTCGCGCTTCATCTCCCAGGTCGCCGTCGCGGAAGTGACCGGACACAGCACGATGAGGCGCGCCCGATCCCGCAGCTGCTCGTAGTCCGCGAGCATCTGGTGGTGCAGAGAAAGCTGAAGGGTTCGCGCGATGAGCTCGGGCAGGGTGGTCGGCACCACCGCGTACTCACCTCCGCCCATCAGGCTGATGGCGAGGACTTCCTTAGCCCCGTCGGCGACGGCGATGCTGAGCGGCGTGTTGTTGACGACGCCACCGTCCAGGTGCTCGCGATCGGCGATGCGAACCGACGGGAACAACCCAGGGATGGCGGTGGAGGCGAGCAGGGCCGGCGTCAGCGCGCCTGAGCGGAACACCGCGGGCTTGCCCGCGTTGAGGTCGGTTGCCACCACCGCCAGCGGGACGCGCAGCTGTTCGAAGGTCGTGACGCCGGTCAACGCCTGCGCCCGTTCGATCAGGCGGCGGATGTTCTGCTGCGGCAGCGCGCTCACCTGGTCCCGCCTCAGGCCCGAGAGGATCATGCCGAGCGGGTGGGCGCGAAACACCTCCACCGCCTGCCGCGACATCCAGACCTCTCGCAGCATCATGGTGCCGGCGAGCGAGGGATAGGCCGCGATCGCGCTGCCGTTCAGGGCGCCGACGCTGGTGCCGATGACGGCCACGGGAGGGTCAACGCCCGCTTCGAACAGGCCCTGCAGGACCCCGACCTGGGCGGCGCCTCGGGCGCCGCCTCCGCCCAGCACCCAGGTGCGCCGAGCGGGCCCAAAGATGAGTTAGGTCCCCTCTTCCCAGGACGTCAGATAGCGTTCTTGCTCTTCGGTCAACGTGTCGATCTCGATTCGCATCGCCTTGAGCTTCAGCCGCGCGACCTCGGCATCTATGTCAGCCGGCACGTCGTACACCTTGCGCTCAAGCGTCTTGTAGTTCTTGGCCACGTACTCGGCGCAGAGGGCCTGGTTGGCAAAGCTCATGTCCATCACGGCCGCCGGGTGGCCTTCGGCGGCGGCAAGGTTGATGAGCCGTCCTTCAGCCAGCACGTGGAGCCGGCGGCCGTCCTGCAGCTTGTACTCCTGCACCGAAGGCCTCACCTGACGCACTCCGGTCGCCATCTGGTCAAGGGCCTTCAGGTTGATCTCCGAGTTGAAGTGGCCGGAGTTCGCGAGGATCGCTCCATCCTTCATGGTCTCGAAGTGCTTGCGATCGAGGACGTTGACGTCGCCGGTCACGGTGACGAAGATGTCGCCGTCGACGGCCGCCTCGTCCATCTTCATGACCCTGAAACCATCCATGGCCGCCTCGAGTGCCTTCACCGCGTCGACCTCGGTGATGACCACGTCCGCGCCATGGCCCTTGGCTCTTGAGGCCAGGCCCCGTCCGACCCATCCGTAGCCCGCGATCACGAAGGTCTTGCCGGCCAGCAGGACGTTGGTCGCCCGGATGATGCCATCGATCGTGGACTGGCCGGTTCCGTACCGGTTGTCGAACATGTGCTTTGTGTCCGCCTCGTTGACAGCGACGATGGGATAACGAAGCACGCCTCGTTCGGCCATCGCCCGAAGCCTCACCACCCCGGTGGTCGTCTCTTCGGTGCCGCCGATAACCTCTGTCAACTGGTCCTGGCGCGACTTGTGCAGCACCGAAACAAGGTCGGCGCCGTCGTCCATCGTCATGGCTGGGCGGTGATCCAGCGCTGCCTCGATGTGCTGGTAGTAGGTGTCGTTGTCCTCGCCTCGGATGGCGTAGGTCTTGATTCCGTGCTGCGAGGCAAGCGCGGCCGCGACGGCGTCATTCGTGGAAAGGGGGTTCGAGGCGCACAGGGCTGCGTCCGCCCCGCCGGCCTTCAGCGTCAGCATGAGGTTGGCGGTCTCGCTCGTCACGTGCAGGCAGGCGGCGAGCTTCAAGCCCTTGAGCGGAAGCTCCTTCGCGAAGCGCGCGCGGATCAGGGTGAGGACCGGCATCTCGCGTGCCGCCCAATCGATGAGGTCCTGCCCCTGGGCGGCCAGGTTGAGGTCCTTGACGTCGTTGCTTTTCGCACTGACTTTCAAATCTGCTGTCTGCTCCTTAGTACACGATTTCACTGACGACTTTGACGTCGGAGAGGCGCTTTCTCCCGCCCAGGTCTTCGAGCTCGATCAGAACCTGGACTCCGACCACCACGCCCCCCAGCTTGCGGATCAAGCGAACCGCGGCAGCCGCGGTGCCGCCCGTGGCCAGTACATCATCGACGATCAGCACCTTCTGGCCGGGCTCGACGGCGTCCGAATGCACCTGGAGCTGGTCGGTGCCGTACTCGAGCTGGTAGGCGTCGCTGATGGTGTTCCACGGCAGCTTCCCGGTTTTTCGGATGGGGACGAAGCCGGCGTTGAGCTTGACGGCGATCGCGGCGCCGGGAATGAAACCGCGCGCCTCGATGGCCGCCACCAGGTCGGGTTCAGGCTGGGTCCACCGCTTCGCCATCATTTCGACGACCTCGCGGAAGAGCTCCTTGCGGGCGAGCAGTGGCGTGATGTCCCGAAAAACGATGCCAGGCTGCGGGAAGTCGGGAACGTCCCGGACGTACTGCTTCAGCTCCTCAGGCGTGGTCATATCACCGAACGGAAGTATTCCAGGGTCCGGACCAGGCCGTCCTCGAGCGACACCTCGGGCTCCCAGCCGAGCAGAGTCCGGGCGCGCGTGATGTCCGGACGGCGCTGCTTCGGGTCGTCGACCGGCAGGTCGCGATAGACGATCTCGCTCTTCGAGTTGGCCAGACGGATAATCGTTTCGGCCAGCTGGAGAACGGTCACCTCGCTCGGGTTGCCGAGGTTGACGGGCATCTCGTCGCCGCGCTCGAGTACGCCCAGAACGCCTCTCACCAGGTCGGACACGTAACAGAGGCTGCGCGTCTGGGAGCCGTCGCCATAAACGGTGAGCGGTTCGCCCCTCAGGGCCTGGGCCATGAAGTTGGGGACTGCGCGGCCGTCCGACACCTGCATGCGCGGGCCATGCGTGTTGAAGATTCGGATGATCCTCGTGTCCACCTGGTGCGCGCGGTGATAAGCCATCGCGAAGGCTTCGGCGCACCGTTTGGCCTCGTCGTAGCAGCCGCGTGGCCCGATCGGATTCACGTTGCCCCAGTAGGACTCTGGCTGCGGATGGACGAGAGGGTCCCCGTAGACCTCGGAGGTCGAGGCGAGCAGGAACGTCGCGCCCTTGGCCCGCGCCAGCCCCAGCATGTTCATCGTCCCCACAGTGCCGACCTTCAGGGTGTGAATCGGATTCGCGTCGTACTGCGGCGGTGACGCGGGCGAGGCGAAGTGCAGGACGTATCGCGCATCACCACCCACGAAAATCCCGTGGTTGACATCGGATTGCCGAAACTCGAAGTCGGGATGCCCTTCGAGCGTGCGCAGGTTTTCACGGGAGCCCGTGATCAAGTTGTCCAACGCCAGCACACGCATGCCGCTGTCGAGCAGCGCCTGGCAGAGGTGAGAGCCTATGAAGCCGGCACCGCCCGACACGACGGCCCGCGGCTTATTCGCGGCCAATTCCTCGATAGGTGAACCCAAGGCCGCGCATGGCGGCCGGATCATAGATATTGCGACCGTCGATCACCACAGGCCTCCTCATCGACTTCTTGACACGTCCCAGGTCGAGGACTCGAAACTCGTTCCACTCGGTGATCACGACCACAGCGTCGGCGCCGGCCGCCACCTCGTATGCACCGTCCATGTACTCGATGTCAGGAAGGATGCTGCGCGCGCGGTCCATCGCCGCGGGGTCGTAAGCCCTTACCACCGCGCCGGCCGCCAGCAAGACCTTGGCGATATCGATGCTGGGCGCCTCCCGAAGGTCGTCTGTGTTGGGCTTGAACGCGAGCCCGAAGAGCCCGATGACCTGGTCTTGCAGCACCTCGAGACATTCCCGCAACTTGTCGATCACGAGCATGCGCTGGTCCTGGTTGATGTCCATCACCGCGTGCAGCAGCTCAGGGTGATAGTCGAAGCGCTCAGCCAGTGCCGCCAGTGCCTTCACGTCTTTCGGAAAGCAAGAGCCCCCGTACCCGATGCCCGCGTCGAGGAAGCTCGGTCCGATGCGCTTGTCGAGGCCCATGCCTTCCGCAACGAGCTTGGCGTCGGCGTCGACACGCTCGCAGATCCGAGCGATCTCGTTGATAAACGAGATGCGCGCGGCAAGGAATGCGTTGGAGGCGTACTTCACCATCTCGGCCGTGTAGATGTTCGGGGTGATCAGGATGGGCGCGTCGAGCGGGGCGTACAGCCGCGC
This sequence comes from Candidatus Dormiibacterota bacterium, assembly GCA_003151935.1. GTDB lineage: Bacteria > Chloroflexota > Dormibacteria > Dormibacterales > Dormibacteraceae > Palsa-870. Next base: position 5,373 of record PLYZ01000068.1, read on the forward strand.
CACCTTTTCCGCGGCCTCCCGGTCGTGGCTGCCGATGACCACGCGATCGGGGTGCATGAAGTCCTGGATCGCCGAGCCCTCGCGGAGAAACTCGGGATTCGACACGACGGCGGCCGAATGGCCGCGATTGGGCTTGCGCAAGACGCTCGAAACCATGTCGCCCGTGAGCGGCGGCACCGTTGACTTGTTGACGACCACAAGCGGGCCGTCCATGCAGTTCGCGATGGACGTGGCGGCCGCCTCGACGTATGACAGGTCGGCCTCGCCGCCCTCGCCTTCGGGCGTGCTCACCGCGATGATGGCGTACTCGGCGCCGGGCACGGCGTCTTCGTAGGCGGTGGTGAATCGAATCCGGCCCGCCCTGGCGTTTCGCTCGACCAGCTCTTTCAACCCGGGCTCGTAAAAGGGAACGTGATGACTCTTGAGCTGCGCGATCTTCTCGCGGTCGATGTCGACGACGGTGACGTCGTTTCCGAGGTCGGCAAGGCAGGCGGCGGTCGTGAGTCCAACGTAGCCGGCGCCGATGACCGCAACCTTGCTCAAATCGCGGCGATTATCTCAGTTCGAATCTCGGTTCCCTCTTTCGATTCTCCGCGAGCGCCGGCTCCCGCGGGCTTCGGGTTGGGGCCTTCGGCGCGGGTGCCGGCTCCCGCGGACAAAACTCACCGCCGCAGCAGCGACTCGTAGGCCGCGATCGTTTGCCGGGCGGTCTTCCGCCAGCTGAACTCGCGTGCCCGCTCGAGCCCGGCGCGACGCCACCGCTCCGGTTCCGCACTCATGCTCGCGGCGGCGCGCCCGAGAGCCTGGGCATCGCCGTCGTCCACCAGCAAGCCCGCCTCGCCGACCACCTCCGGCAGGCTCGAGTTGCGAAACGCGGCCACCGGGCAACCGCAAGCCATCGCTTCGAGGCATGGAAGCCCAAACCCCTCATACCGGCTCGGGAAAACGAAGCACCCGGCTGCCGTGTACAGGTCGGCGAGCTCCGCATCGTCCACACGCCCGAGCAACCTGGCGCCGGGCATGCTCGGAGGAGCCTGGCGGCCAGGGTCGCCTGCCACGATGAGCTTCAGCTGAGGACGAGCCTCCCGCGCCGAAGCCAATGCTCGCAGCAGTGCCGCAGGATCTTTGCGCGCGTCGAGAGCGCCGACGAACAGCAGGTAGCCGCTATCCAGGCCCCACCTCTGTAGGACCCTCTCATGCGCTCCCTGCCTTGGCTTGAACACGTCATCCGCCGCTTCGAGCACGACACGAATCCGGCGCGGATCGACACCCGCGATGCTGGCGGCGTCGGCCGCCGTGGCCTTGGAAACCGCAACCACGACGTCCGCGCGCTTCAAAAGACGCTTGCCCAGCCAGAACCGGAGGCGCTCGCCCCTCATCCGCGGGCCGCCCCACGCCCACGGGATCATGTCGTGCACGGTGACCGCGAGCGGGCATGGTGAACGGCCTGGCAGCCGGAGGTCGACCGCGTGGTACAGGTCGGGCCGGATTCGTTCGAGGTCTCCCCTCAGCGCCACGGCTTCCTCGTAGCCGGCGAGCTGGCCGTGATAGCGGCGGCGCGAGCCGGCGAGGCGGTAAGCACCCGGCGGCAGCTCAGGCTCATCCAGCCCCGCGTCGAGAAGCAGCGTCAACCTGGAGTCGAAACCTTCGGCGATCAGCCCCTTGAGCAGGCCCCGTGCGTACGAACCGACGCCGCGGGCAGCGCCGGGGCCCTGGAGCGGCCGCATGTCCAGCAGCACAGACTGCCCGGTTCGGGATGAGATCACGAGTCGAGCCATCATAATTTGGCCGCCATGGACCATCCACTTGACGTTGTCGTCGTCGGCGGCTGCGGCCACGTCGGCCTGCCGCTCGCCCTCGCGCTCGCCGACTGCGGTTACAAGGTGGGCATCGACGACCTTGACGCCGCGAAAGTCGCTCTGGTCAAATCGGGCAACGTCCCCTTCCTCGAGAACGGCGCGGACGCCCTCTTGAGGAGGCTGCTGCCCACGGGACGCCTGGAGCTTGCCTCAGACCCGCGCACGGTCAGCCGCACTGACACGGTGATCCTGGTCATCGGGACGCCCATCGACGAGTTCATGAACCCGTCGGTCCGCATCTTCGACAAGGTCATAGACGACCTCGCGCCCAACCTGAACAAGGGCTCGTTGATCGTGCTCCGCTCGACTGTCTTCCCGGGTACGACGGAATCGGTCGAGCGGCGCCTGCGGAGCTCTGGCGTAGAGGCCGACGTGGCCTTCTGCCCCGAGCGGATCGCCGAAGGCCACGCCCTGGAAGAGCTGCGGACGCTGCCGCAGCTGGTGGGGACGACCTCGGATCGAGCGTTCAACAAGGCGAGCGCCCTGTTCGAGCGGCTCGGCGTCAGCGTCGTTCGCACCACTCCGCTCGAAGCGGAGCTGGCCAAGCTGCTCACCAACACCTGGCGCTACATGAAGTTTGCGATCGCCAACCAGTTTTTCCAGATCGCCCACCGGTCGGGCCTCGACTACAACCGCGTGCTCGATGCCATCCGCCACGACTACCCCCGCGCCGCCGACCTGCCGGGACCCGGCTTCGCAGCCGGGCCGTGCCTGTTGAAGGACACGATGCAGCTTTCGGCTTTCACGCCAGACCACTTTCCTATGGGCCAGGCGGCGATGCAGATCAACGAGGGACTGCCCAACTACATCGTGGACACGCTCAACTCGCGACAGTCGCTGCAGGGGCGAACCGTCGGCATACTCGGCATGGCCTTCAAAGGCGAGTCGGACGACCCGCGGGCCTCGCTCAGCTACAAGCTCCGCAAGCTGGCCGCCTTCAAAGGGGCGCGCGTCATGTGCACGGACCCGTTCATCGACGACCCGACTTTCGAATCCCTGGAGAACGTGCTGAGCGGGTCCGACGTCCTGGTGATCGCGGCGCCCCACAAGGCCTATCACACGCTGGACCTTGACGGTCGCGACGTCGTAGACATCTGGGGCATTACGGGACCAATCCGTTTATGAGAGGGAACGCGGCGTTCCCTCTGCGGGCAAGCGCGAGCAGGAAGCGACTTACTGATCGCATCGCGCCTAGCGGCGCTGCTCACCTTTTCGTTTGAGGATGAGATTTATTTCAGAGGATCCAGGCGACGTTTGGTGGCTTCAGGCATCGTGGGTTAGACGCCCTGGCGAAGCCAGGCCTACCGGCGACGCATGAAAGTCCTGGTCACTGGCGCGGCCGGGTTGGATATGAGAGGAAACCCGGATGGTTTCCTCTGCGCGCAAGCGCGAGCAGGATGGGGCCTATTGATTGCATCGCGCCTGCGTGTTCCCGCCGCAGGCGCTGCTCTCCTTCCGGTATTCGGATGGGATTAACGAATCTGTCAATCTTCGCAACGAGAAGGGGACAGTCAGGGACGTGGGTTAGGCGGCCTGGCGTAGCCAGGCCTACCGGCGACGCATGAAGATCCTGGTCACCGGGGCGGCCGGGTTCATCTGCGGATACCTGGTCGCTGATCTACTCCATGCGGGCCACGAGGTGGTCGGCGTCGACAACTACAGCAAGTACGGACCGGTCAGGCGCAGCTTCGACGGCGACCTGCGCTACCGGCTGGTCGAGGGCGACGCCAAGAATGCGAAGCTCCTGACCGAGCTTGCAGTCGACTGCGACCAGCTCGTGGCCGGGGCCGCGATGATCGGAGGCATCTCGTACTTCCACGAGTTCGCGTACGACCTGCTCGCGGAGAACGAGCGCATCTGCGCCGCCACGTTCGATGCCGCCATCAACGCCCACCGCGCCGGCCGGCTCAAGAAGATCACTGTCATCTCGAGCAGCATGGTGTTCGAATCGGCGACGACCTTCCCCACCCGAGAGGGCGCGCAGATCACAAGCCCGCCTCCGCGATCGACCTATGGCTTTCAGAAGCTGGCGACCGAGTTCTTCGCCCATGGGGCACACGAGCAGTACGGCCTGCCCTACACGATCGTGCGGCCGTTCAACTGCGTCGGCGTCGGCGAGCGCCGTGCTTTGCGCGATCACCAGGTCATGAGTGGGAACGTCAAGCTCGCGATGAGCCATGTCGTCCCCGATCTATGCCAGAAGGCGTTGAAGGGCCAGGACCCGCTGCACATCCTGGGCGACGGCAGCCAGGTGCGGCACTATACATACGGCGGTGACCTGGCGCGGGGGATCCGGATCGCCATGGAATCGGAAAAGGCCCTGAACGACGATTTCAACCTCTCGACTGCAGAATCGACAACCGTTCGCGAGCTGGCTGAGGCCATCTGGCACAAGGTCCACGGGGACGTCCGCCCTCTTCACCTCGTGTCCGACCCGCCTTACGAGCACGACGTGCAGATGCGTGTCCCCGACGTCGACAAGGCGCGCGAGGTTCTCGGTTTCGAGGCGACGACCTCTCTCGACGAGATGCTCGACGAGGTGATTCCCTGGATCCAGGAAGAGATCAAGGCAGGCCGGATCTAATCGACGATTCACCAGCTCTCAGCGTCGTGATTCCCGTCTACAACGAAGGCGAAAACGTGGTGCCGACGCTGCGCGGGGTCGTCGAGCGAACCCGTACGCGACCGCTCGAGGTACTCGTCGTGCACGACTTCGACGAGGACACCACGGTCCCCGTCGTCAAGCGCCTGCAGGCAGAGATGCCGGAGCTGCGCCTTCACCGCAACACGCTCGGGCGCGGCGTTCTGAACGCGATGAAGTCCGGCCTGCGAGCGGCGCGGGCTCCCTATGTGCTCGTCACCATGGGTGATGGCTCGGACAACCCTGAGGACATCGACCCGATGTACGAGCTGGCGCGCGCCGGGGCCGACGTCGTGGCGGGGTCGCGCTACATGCGCGGCGGGCGCCAGGTTGGTGGTCCTCTTCTAAAGCGATCGATGTCGCGCGTCGCCGGCCTGTCGCTGCACTGGCTCGGCGGAGTCCCGGTGCACGACGCCACGAGCAACTTCCGGATGTACTCGAAGCGGTTGCTCAACCAGGTGACCATCGAGTCGACCGGCGGCTTTGAGCTCGGCATCGAGCTGACCGTCAAAGCACACCTGCTCGGAATGCGCGTCGCGGAGGTGCCGACGACGTGGCGCGACCGGACGGCCGGCCAGAGCCGGTTTCGCCTATGGCAGTGGCTGCCGCGCTACATGAAGTGGTACCGGCGCGGTTTGGCGGGTCGCTTCAAGAAGTTTTCATGAGCGGGCGGTAGTTTCGCTTGTAGTACTCCCAGTACTCGCCCGATTTGAGCGGCCGCCACCACTCGGGGTGCTCCTGGTACCAGCGCACCGTTCGCTTGAGCCCTTCACCCAGGGCGACCCTGGGCTCCCAGCCGAGCTGGGTGATGCGATCGATGTCTAGGGCATAGCGGTAGTCATGACCGGGCCTGTCGGCGACGAACTCGATGAGGCTTTTCGGCTTGCCAAGGATCTCGAGCACCGCTTCCGCCACGCGCAGGCCGGAGGTCTCCACCCCCGTCCCGACGTTGTACACACCGCCTATCGGCGCCTCGTGAAGGACCAGGTCGATGGCCCGGCAGTGATCCTCGACATAGACGTAGTCCCTCACCGCTGACCCATCCTTATACAGCGGCAGCCGAAGCTCGTCGATCGCGTTGGTGATCAGTACCGGGATCAGCTTTTCGGGGTATTGGTAAGGCCCGTAGTTGTTCGACCCTCGTGTGACGAGCAGCGGCAGCCCAAAGCTCTCCGCGTACGCGCGTGCCAGGTGCTCGCCCCCGGCCTTGCTCGCGGAATACGGGCTCCGAGGCTTGAAGCCGTCCTCCTCGCGCGAGCGGCCGCCGGCCACGTCGCCGTAGACCTCGTCGGTGCTCACGAGCAGGAAGACCTGGTGGTGATGGTTGCGCGCCGCCTCGCAGAGAACCGCGGTGCCACGCACATCGGTTTCGATGAAGGAGAACGGGTCCATCAGCGAACGATCGACATGCGTCTCGGCGGCAAAGTTGACGATCGCATCCGCCTCTGCCGCGAGCGAGTTGACGAGATCTGCGTCGCAGATGTCCCCATGCACGAACCGGTAGCCGGGCTGTCCTTCGAACTCGACCAGGTTGGCCAGGTTGCCGGCGTAGGTCAGCTTGTCGAGCACGGTGACCTGGACCTCGGGGCGCGTGGCGCGGATTAAACGCACAAAGTTGGAGCCGATGAACCCTGCGGCTCCGGCGACGAGGAGCCGGCCGAGCGAGCGCGTCATTTGATGGGAGGGCCGGCGGTCCAGTCGTAACCGATCGCCGGATCGTCGTGCGGGATCCTGCCCTCGTCGTCTGGCGCGTAGACGCTGGAGGTGATGTAGAGGACGTGGCTCAGCGCCATGGCGCGGCATCCGTGGGCGACACCTGGCGGGATCTTGAGGCAGGTCGCGTGGTCGTCACCCATCAGGAACTCCATCAGCTTGCCATGAGTCGGTGAGCCTTCACGCGCGTCGTACAGGGCGACCTTGATCGCGCCCATCACGTACCACCAATCGGTTTGCCGCTGGTGGATATGCCATGCCTTGGCGGTGCCGGGATACATCATGGAATGGCTCCACTGGCCGAAGTGGTCGAAGAACTCATCCGTCTCGCGGATCACCTCTCGGAAGAAGCCGCGCTCGTCCGAGTGGGTGACGAGCTCCTTGAGCACAACACCTTCGATGGTCGCCGGTTTCACCGTCACTCGCGGTTGGCTCCGTGCTCGCGCACAAAATCTTGCGCCGCGTAATAAGCCGCCATGGATTCGCCGGCGTCGCCCCAGAAGCCTTCGAGAATGTCGTACTCCATCAGGCCGCGCTCGAGATACCAGTTGTTGACGTCCGTGATCTCGAGCTCGCCGCGGCCCGAGGGCTTGAGCTCCGGCAGCACCTTCCAGACGGTGTCGTCATAGAAGTACACGCCGGTGACCGCGTAATCGCTGGGCGGATGGTCCGGCTTTTCGACGATCCGCTGGATCCGGCGGCTCCCGTTGAGATGGGCCACCCCCAGGTGGCGCAGGTGCTCGTGATCGCTCTCTTTTGAAAGCACAACCCGGGCGCCTCGCTTCTGCTGGCGAAATGCGTCGGCGCAGTGACGGATCGAGCGGCCGAAGATGTTGTCGCCCAGCAGGACAACGACGCGATCGCCACCCACGAACTTCTCGGCGAGGCTGAGGGCTTCAGCGATGCCACCCGGCTTGTCCTGGTACGCGTAAAAAAGCCTGTCGATCCCGAACTCCTGTCCATTTCCGAGCAGGCGCAGGAACTCGCCGGCGTGCGTCCCGCCCGTGACGAGCATCATCTCCGTGACGCCGGCCATGACCAGAGCCTCGATCGCGTAGCTGATCATCGGCCGGTCGTAGACCGGCAGAAGGTGCTTGTTCGTGATGCGGGTCAGAGGGTGCAGCCGGCTGCCTGTGCCCCCAGCAAGAATCACGCCTTTCATCGCTGTCGGATTCTAGGCTCCGAGACCCCGGAACCCTATGCTTCAAGCCATGGCGGGAGATCCGACAGGGTCCAGGCCGGCCGCACAACAGACGCGCTACTCGGCCGACGGCTTCTGGCGGTGGGACGGCGCCGAATGGCGGCCCGCGTACTCCCAGGACCGGCTCTGGCGCTGGACCGGACAGGCGTGGGAACCCACCGCCCGGCCCTCCTCAGCAACTGGGTCCGGGTCGGGTGCAGGAGGTGCGGTCGGAATCGTTGTGGGCATGGTTCTGGGCACCATCGCCCTCGTAGGCTGATGGCTTCAGCCATCCTCTACTTCGCCGGCCCGCAGATCTCCAACGTGTTCTCAAACCTCGTGGGGACGCCCAACAGCCCTTAAAGCTGCGCGTGAAGGCGGGGTGAGGCACAAGGTGTTGTGGCAGACTGGCCGCCACAAGAAAGCATGCCAAGACCCGACAACTGGCCCCGCACGATCCTCCACGTCGACCTGGATGCGTTTTACACGTCGGTCCATCAGCGCGACGATCCGAAGCTTCGGGGCATTCCCGTCGCCGTCGCCGGCCGGTCTCGGCGTGCGGTTGTCATGGGCGCGTCATACGAGGCCCGTGCCTTCGGAGTGCGCTCCGCGATGCCTTTGCACGAGGCCCTGCAGCAGTGCCCCCAGCTCATGGTCGTGACCCCGGACAGCGCCAGATACCGCGATGCAAGCCGGTCGGTCCACCAGATCTTCCGCCGCTTCACCTCACCGGAGCTCGTCGAAGGGATCGCGCTCGATGAGGCGTACCTGGACATCACGGCGCGCACCCGCCATGGAACGTCCAACGCGGAAGACGTGGCGCGGCGGATCAAATTCCAGGTTCACACCGAGGTGGGCCTGACGGCGTCGGTCGGCGCCGCGACTTCCAAGCTGGTGGCCAAGGTGGCCAGCGGGACCCACAAGCCTGACGGTCTCGTCCTGGTGCCGCCAGGGGCGGAGGCGAGCTTCCTGGCCCCCCTTCACATCGGCGTCATCCCAGGCCTCGGCCCCAAGACCGAAGAGCGGCTGAACGCGATGGGCCTTCGGACGGTCGGAGAGCTCGCCGTCTACGAGACTCAGCGCCTGGTCCAGGCGCTCGGAGTGGGCGGCGCCGTGCTTCAGCGGTTCGCGCAGGGGCGCGACCGATCGCCGGTCGACGGCAGCAAGCCGGCGAAGACGATCTCGGCCGAGACGACTTTCGAGCAGGACGTCAGCGACCGTGTGCAGTTGGAAAAGGCCCTGCGCGAGCTGACCGATCGCGTGGTTGAGCGGTTGAAGGCGGAAGACGTTCGCGCCAGGACGATCTACGTGAAGCTGAAGCTGCCCGATTTCAGGCTGGTGAGCCGCCAGGTGAGCCGGACGAGCCCGACCGACGACGTCGAGACGATCTTCCGCGCGGCGCGTTCGGCGCTGGAGAAGTCGCACGTGGAGTCACGCCCGGTGCGTCTGATCGGGGTTGGGCTTTCGGGCCTTGAACACCCTGCGCCCGACCTGCAGCTGACGCTCTTCGACTAGGCGCGGTCCGGTCGACGACCGGGCGCGGCAGCGCCGCGAGAACCTCGCCCACCGTGGTCCATCCGAACTTCTCCTGCGTGCGCGCGATCAGGGCGCGGAACACCATGGCGGTCGCGCGCGCGTCGTCCAGGGCGGCGTGCGCCGGGGTGACGTCGAGCGCGAGCTCCTGGACGAGCCGCGCCAGTCCCGGCGTCTGTCCTTTGGGAACCTCCAGCACGAGTCGCGCCAGGGCAGAGGTGTCGATGATGGGATGCTCGAGGGGGCTCTCCAGTCCCCGGCCCACGAGCCAGGTGTCGAAAGCGTCATGGCTGTGCTCGACGAGGACGGCGCCGTGCGCGAAACGCAAGAAGGCGCGCCGCGCGTCGCGAAACTCCGGCGCGCCGATGAGCATCGAACGGTCGATGTGATGGCGCCGGTGAGCGTAGGGATTGATCGGCGCCTGGCAATCGACCAGCGTGTCGAAGAAGGAGAGCGGGCCGTCGAGCCGGAAGCGCTCCGCGCCGATCTCCAGGACGAGGAAAGGCGCGTTTCCGGTGGTCTCCACGTCGAGGGCTACGAACGGCGCCTCATCCAGCCTCGTTTGAGGCCCGAGCTCGGGTGCGTCGACCGCGATCTCTTCCCATGCCACGGGTTCCATCGCTCCGCGAGGTTTCAACAAGAACGGTTTAGAGCTCATCGAGCGATCGCCAGGGCGCGGCGGGCCCAGTCGATCTCCTCCCTGGTCAACCCACGCAGAAGTAAGACCGCCGCGCCGTAGACCGCCACGCCGACCACGATTGGAATGGCCATCGCCACGCCGCCAAGGCCGCTCAGCGGAAAGACCGCAGCGCCCATGACGAGGCCTGCCAGCACCACCCGCCAGCTGAGCCGCCAGACAGGCACGCGACCGATATGTCGCGCGGTGAGTGTCCAGCCCACGGCGCCCAGGACGATTTCGGTCATCACCGTGGCCCAGCTTGCGCCGAGATAGCCGAAGCTCGGGATGAGCACGAGGTTCATGGCCAGGTTGGCGATCAGGCTCCAGCCCGCCGCCCACGTGAACGACGCCTGGTGATCCGAGGCGCTGAGGGCGCCGATGAAGGCGTTATTCACGAATGCGAAGCCGAGTGACAGGGCGAGGATGCGAAGGGCCGGCTCGGACGGATCGTAAGACGACCCGAACAACGCATTGTTCAGCGGTTGCGCGAGCACGAAGATTCCGACGCTCATCGGCCACCCGATGAGCAGCAGGGCTTTGAAGAAGCGGTTCACCGCATCAAGCAGCTCGCCCGGCCGTTCCCGGTGGTAGATGGACAGGACCGGGAACACAATCGACAGAAAAGTCATCGGGACGAACAGCAGCGCCTCGAACGGCTTGTAAGCGGCTCCGTACCAGCCGGCTTCCACGTGCGGCCGGAGCGCGTACACGAGCGGCTGATCGATTCTGAAATAGAGGATCGTGAGCACGAACGTGAGCGCAAACGGCAGGCCCTTCCAGAACCATTCGCGGAGCAGCGGCAGCTCGAGCCTCCACCCGATCAGCGCTATCCGCTTGAGCGCCAGCACGAGCACGAAGTAGACGCAGCTGAACGCGTTCTGCGCGGCGTAGGCCCAGACGAAGTAGGTAGTGCCGTGCCGGGTCTTGACGCCGTACAGCACGAGCGCGAGGAGAACGAGGCTCTCGAGCACCACCGCGACGGCCTCGTAACCCAGCTTCTGAACCGCGTACAGGCCGTTGCGGAGAAGGGTCGAGTAAGAGGTCAAGACCATCATCGCAAAGGCGGGAACCAGCAGAGAGCTCAACCCGTTCAGGGCAAGCGCAAGCGCGAGCAGCCCCAGGCTCACCACCGACATCAAAAGGCGCAGCGACATGACGTTGCGGAGATAGCGCTGGATCTCGTCGGGGTGCCGGGCGCCCTCGCGGACGAACAACACGTTGAAGCCCAGGTCCAGCACGACGCTGACGATGGCCGTGTAGTTCACGATCGTGGCAAACGCGCCGTAAGGAGCGGGCATGAGGTGCCGGACCATCGCGAGCACGGTCACAAGCGCGATGAGTCGCGCCACGACCTTGGCGGTGAGGACGAGGACCGTGTTGCGGAGCGCCCGAGAACCCAGCCCGACGGATCGGGCGGGCAGGTCGGGCGTTGGATCGTGATCTGGCAACTGGCCAAATCGTACATATGAGAGACTCCTCGGCCGATGGATGAGCGAATCAGGATCCTCAGCGGCATGCGACCGACCGGGCGTTTTCACCTGGGGAACTACCTGGGCGCCGCCAGGAACTGGGTCGACCTGCAGAGCCGGTACGACTGCTATTACTTCGTCGCCGACTATCACGCACTGACCACCGAGCCCGACGGCCACACGGTCGAGGGCAAGATCTTCGACCTCGCCGCGGACCTGATCTCGGTTGGATTGGACCCCAAGCGCAGCGTCATCTACCAGCAGTCGAAGGTCCCGGAGGTCGCGGAGCTCTCGCTCCTCCTGTCGATGGTGACTCCGCTGAGCTGGGTGCTCAGGACCCCGACGTTCAAGGAGATGGCGAAGAAGCACCCGGACAACGTCAACCTCGGGCTGCTCTCGTACCCGGTGCTGCAGGGAGCCGACATCGCCATCGTAAAAGGGCAGGGCGTGCCGGTCGGAAAGGACCAGCTTCCCCACCTCGAGCTGATCCGCGAGGTCGTGCGCAAGTTCAACCGCACTTACGCACCGGTGTTCCCCGAGCCGCGCGCGCTGCTCACCGAGTCGCCGCTGATCAAGGGCACCGACGGCAAGCAGCGGATGTCGAAGACCGTCGGCAACATCGTCGGTGTGACCGATGATCCCCAGGTCATTCGCAAGCAGGTGAAGAGCATGGTCACCGACGTCAAGCGCACATACATGACGCAGCCCGGCCACCCGCGCACCTGCAATGTCTGCGCGTTCTACAAATTTTTCTTCGACGATTGGCAGCACTACTGGGATCTATGCCGGAAGGCGAAGATCGGTTGCGGCCAGAAGAAGGAGCTGCTCGCCGAGCGGATCATCGAGACGTTCAGGCCGTTCCGCGAGGTCCGCGCCGAGCTGAGCCCAGAGCAGGTCAGCGCCATCCTCGAATCGGGCAGCGAAGCAGCCCGCGAGGTGGCTCGCCAGACCCTGGCGGAGGTACGCCAGGCCGTGGGGCTGCCTCCGTCACGTCTCCGTTAACATTTGGGCCGGATGGCAGACGCTGCGACGCCGAGGAGCACGCGACGCACATTCCTGGGCTGGGGGATGGCGATCATCATCACCTCGTTGACGGTTTCCGGCATCCTCCCGATCCTCGTCTTCCTCTGGCCGCCGCCGCCCAAGGGCCAGACGAAAGGTCCCCTCACGATCGCCCTGGACACGCCGATCGACCAGCTCTCCGACGGCCAGGCGGTCAAATTCACCGCCCCGGCCAGCCCCAACTCCGCATTCATCATGGCGGACGGCGGAGGAGACAATGCACCCGGTGACCTCGCGTTTGGCGGCTTCGTCGTCATGAACCAGGGAAAGGTGCAGGTGCTGGCCATCAACTGCTCTCACCTGGGCTGCTCTGTCGCGTTGAACGAAGGCGCGAAGAGCTTTGACTGCCCGTGCCACGGCTCGCGTTTTCACATCGACGGTACCGTGCTGCGCGGGCCGGCCGCGTACCCGCTGTCGCACCTGACCTGGAAGCAGGGACAGGATGCCAGCACGATCGAGGTCGACGGCCTCACTCTCGGTTTCTGAGCGATGGCCATTCCCCACCCGCGCGAGGTCCAGATGGCGGTCGTGCAGTGGCTCGACGAGCGCTATCCCTTCACCAAAGCCATCAACGAGGCGATGTATCAGCGGGTCCCGAACTTCGCCAACGCTTTCTACTACTGCTTTGGCGGAATGGTTTTCGTCCTGATCGTCCTGCAGCTCGTCACCGGCATTCTTCTTGCCATCTACTACGTCCCCGACGCTCGCGGGAATCCGGCGGCCGCGTACACGAGCGTGCTCTTCATCCAGAACAGCGTGTACCTTGGCTGGCTGATTCGCGGCGTCCACTTCTGGGGCGCCAACATCCTGATCATCATGGTGCTGCTCCATATGGCCAGGGTGTACTGGACCGGGTCATACCGCGCCCCCCGGGAGCTGAACTGGATGGTGGGCGTGATCATGCTGCTCCTCGTCCTGGTATTAGCGCTGTCCGGCTACCTGCTGCCGTGGGACACCAAGGCTTACTTCGCAACCGAGGTGACGATCAAGATCGCGGGGTCAGCTCCACCGGCCTTTCTCGGCGCCTTCATCAAACAGGTGCTCCAGGGCGGACCGGTGGTAGGCCCGCCCACCCTGCAGATATTCTTCACCGCCCACGTCTTTCTGCTGCCTGCCTTGATCGTGCTGCTGATGTACGTTCACTTCCGATTTATCCGAGCCCACGGGATCGCGGAGCCGATGTGAGATGAGCGAAGAAGATCTGGGGAAAGAGGGACCGGGCGCCCTGTCAGCCCCACGAGAGATCCCTCTTGTCGAGGTGGATTCCCACGCCGGCCATACGCTCGAACCCGAGTGGAAGAGACTGCCGATAGGCCCGGATAGCATCCTGTATCCGGTGCTGGTCGGGATCGCCCTCTTCCCCATGCTGATGGGCGACGCCGGCCACCACCTCGCCGACGACATGCCGGACGACGAGACCCACCCATTCTTTCCGGACCATTTCTGGCCCTACCCGGTGATCATCATGACGATGATGGTGATCCTCGGACTCTTTGCCTGGTTCGTGCAGAAGAACCTGCAGCTCGAGCAGTCCGCGGACCCCCGCGCCGTAACCATCCCCCGGCCCGACTGGTATTTCCTGTTCTTGTTCCAGTTCATCAAGCTGGGGCCCGAGCTGCTGATGTCCATCATCATTCCGACGATCGCATTCATCGGGCTCCTCGTGTGGCCGTTCATCGATGCTGTCGGCGGCCCGCGAGCGGCGAGGCGGCTGGGTTGGAAGAGATGGCCGGTGCCGGGCCGGAACATCTACACGGGGACAGGCTTCGTGGTCTTCCTTGCGATCATCGCGCTGCTCGAGTTGTGGGCACTTGCCGGCCCGAACTTCTGCCTACCGTGGTTCACAGGTTCAGTCTGCGGAGCGTAGGTATGAGAAGGAACCAGTCGGTTCCTTCTCATGGCTCATCCTCCCAAAGGATGGGATTTTCGGAATAGTCACTCCATGCCACGATTGGGTGGCGAGTTGAACAAAGTCGCGGCCGAGGTGAACTCGGCCGCCTGACCACGCTAGCAGTCGCCTTAGGTTCTCGAGTCGTAGAGCTGCTTCGTCAGCTCGATCTGCGCGAGATGCTCGCGCGCGTGCCCGTAATTCGACAGCAGCCAATCGATGCCGGGTCGCGGTGGCCTGTCTCCGCGGGGCCGCAGCTCGGTGAGGTCGGCCGCGTCCAGCGCGCCCAGCTGCTCATCCAGGTCGCGATCAGCCTGATCCAGCAGCGCAAGGAGTTCGGCCTGATCCACCTCCGCCTTGAACTCCGCCGGCCGGTCACGCTCGGTCGTCAGCGATCGCAGAGCTCGGATCATCTCCAGCTCTGACCCAAGGGTGTGGACGATGAGCACGGCAACGGAGTTGGCCAGCGGAAGAGGTTTCCAGTTGAGGCTGTCATGGTCCATTCCGCGGACGTGCTCGCGCATGTGGTCATGCACGGCGTGAAACAGCGTGCCGACCGTGGCCGCGACGGTGCGTGCGCCGACGTCTTCGCTGTCCTCTTGCACCTAGACCTTCTCGGTGACCCGGTATTCGAGGTAGCGGCCCAGCAGCAGGCGTGTGTGCGCCTCTAGCGCGGGAAGCACGCTCAACACAAGGCCCACCACCGGATAGGCGAAGTACTGCAGATGCACAGCACCCTTCTTCCAGAGCGGCCAGTCCGCCGGCTTCGGCGGCAGCATGCGGATCTCGAAGTACATGAAGAACACCACCGTCGATAGGGTCGTAGACAGGAGGATGCCCGAATACGACCACAGGGTCTGACCCAGGTCCGTCAACGAGAAGTCGGTGCTGACCCAGATCGGGACCGATGCGCCGAACATCAAAAGCAGCGGCAGGAAGATCCAGTTGAGGTGGTTGAGGAAGAGATTCATAAAGCGGCGGATCCGCAGCACGAGCGGGATCTCGGGGTGCTTGAAAAGCCTCGCAAGCACATACGGCACATCCGTGATGCCCCAGGCCCAGCGCTTGATCTGGTTGTACTGGCTCATGTGGGTGGAGGCGTAGTCGCGCGAGTTTGGCGAGTCCCCGTAGAGCGGCAGGTACACCGACTTGACCGAAAAGCGCTCGCCGAACGTGAAGAAGGCCTTCCAGTAGAAGCGGGAATCCTCCGGAATGACGTCCTTGTCCCAGTAGCCGACCCTGTGCACGAACTGCAGGCTGCATGTGTAGCTGCTGAACGCGACCAGGCGGTGGGGCCGCGAGTGAAGGAACATCTGCCACTGCGACGTGCTCGCGGACATGATCCTGACCGCCATCGGGACCTGCCAGATGTTGTTGTGGAACAGCGGCACTGGCTGCCAGATCACATAGTCGCGCAGCTCCGTGCGCGCGTGGTGCCAGCTGATCCAGGCGAAGTACTGCGGGTGGACGCGATAGTCCGAGTCGAGATCTGTGATCAGGACCTGGTCGAGGTTGTACCCCTCCTCGGTCAGCACCCGAACCATCCATCGCCCACCCCAGTTCATGGCCGCGGACTTGCCGATCACGATGCCCGGCTCCAGCGGATCCTTGATGTGGTAGAAGCCTTTCAACCGGCTGCCGAACTTCTCTTTCAGCCGGGCCACGTTCTCCCAGCCGGGCTTGTCGGTTTCGCGGGTGATGATGCCGATCATCGTCAGCTCGGCCGGATAGTTCGAATCGACGATGGCCTGGACCGTGCGCTCCAGCACGTGGTACGGCTCTGTGTAGGTGGGGATGACGCATAGGTGGTAGTACTGAAGCGGGTCGTGGGTGCCTTGATTCTCGTCCTCGCGGCACACCGCCAGCCAGTCCCTGGCCATGTCGCGACGCATTCGCCACATGGTGCTGTAGACGCCGGTCACGACCGTGACGGCGCGGAAAAGCCAGTACACGTCGAAGGCCAGGACCAGGCTTGCGACGAGCAGCGCCCCCGGGGTGTGAAACAGGATCGGAATCCATGCCGGAGCCAGCAGCAGGATCCAGGTGACGAGGCCTGGCGCCGCCTCGAAAAGGCGCGCGCCGAACTGCCGCAAGGCGTGCCGGAGCGCTGATGTCGGGTGTTCCGCCGAGACCGTCGCCATAGGCCGATTATGGCGCCCCATCCGGGCCGGAATACCCACGGGGCCGCCGGCCTTCTAGTAGCTATGGAAAACATGAAGCATTTCGACGGCCCGAATTTCGAGGCTGACGTGCTCAATGCAAGCGAACCGGTAGTCGTCGACTTCTACGCCGACTGGTGTGGTCCCTGCCGGATGATGACGCCGGTCGTGGAGCAGCTGGCAGGCGAGTACGCCGGCAAGGTGACGATTGGCAAGCTGGACGTTGACGTCAACCAGGACATCGCCATCCGGTACGGCGTGATGGGCATCCCCACCCTCGGCCTGTTCCGAGGCGGGAAGCTGGTCGACCGCCTGGTCGGGTACCCGGGCGGAGCAGCTCCGATCAAGGCCTGGATCGAAAAGAACACCGGCGCCGCGGTTTCGGCCGCACCAGCCGCAAAAGCCGCCACCAACTAACTACCACAGAAAGCAAAGCGGCCTAGGGAAACCTCGGCCGCTTGTTCGGTTGACCAGCGTCGCGAGGGCCGGCCGGGCTAAGCCCGGCCGCGACTTTGTCCCTAATGTCTCCCAGCGTGGCCACGCTTCAGCCTGATTAGTTAAATCCCATCGATATACCGGAGGGCGAGCAGCCCCGTCGGCGCAGCCGACCGGGCGATGCAATCAGTAAGTCCGGTCCTGCTCGCGCTCGCGCGCAGAGGGAACCATCCGGGTTCAACTCTCATCCCTGAACCATCCGGGTTTTCCCTTATAAATCAATGTCCCCACATCGCCCGCTCGGCGTGCTGGACGGTTTCCGGACCGTGCTCGCCGGTGCGAATCCGGACGGCGTCCTCGACTCCCATGACGAAGATCTTTCCGTCCCCCACCTCGCCTGTCCGAGCCGCGACGGCCATCTTGTCGACAACCGTGTTCACGATCTCGGCCCTCATCACCGCCTCGATCTTCAAGCGGGGCCGGAGCGAGATGTGGACGGCCGCCCCGCGGTACTTCTCCGTGTACCCGCGCTGGGCCCCGCACCCCTTGACCTCCGTGACGGTGACTCCTGAAACACCGCACTCGTCAAGGACGTCCTGGACTTCCTGGAGCCGTTCGTGGCGAATGATCGCAACGATCATCTTCATGTTGAGGCCACCCCCTGCGGGGCGGACACCGGTTCATGTCCAGGCTGCGGATTGATGGTCGGCGTGTCCGCCGGACGGTAAACGCCACCCGGTACCGGCATGAAGGACTCCGGGTAACCCCACATGCCGTGCTCGCTGATGTCGAGCCCTTCCATCTCCTCGGCCGGCGAAACGCGCAGGCCGATCGTCTTCTTGATGATCCAGAAGAGGCCGTAGCTGAGCACGAACACCGTCACGAACGAAGCCGTCACTGCGATCGCCTGCGCTCCGAGCTGGTGAAAGCTGCCTGTATAGAAAAGGCCGCCCTGGCCGACGCCGTTGAACTTGGCCAGCGCAGGCACGGTGAAGAGCCCGCAGCTCAGCGTGCCCCAGATGCCGGCCAGTCCGTGCGCCGGAAGAGCGCCCACCGGGTCGTCCAGGTACTTGTCGAGCGCAAGCACGCCGACAACCACGATGACGCCGGCGACCGCACCGATGACGATCGCGGCCCACGGCTCGACATAGCCGGAGGGCGCGGTGATGGCGACCAGGGCCGCGATGGCTCCGTTGCCGATCATGCCCACGTCCATCGTCTTCGTGATCAGGTAGATCGTCGCCAGCGCAGCCACGGCCCCGCCCGCCGCTGCGAGGTTGGTGACCACGACGACGTCGGCGAAGTGCAGGTTCGTCGCGTTCAGCGTCGAGCCCGGGTTGAAGCCAAACCATCCGAACCACAGGATCAGCACGCCGAGCTGAGCGAGCGGCATGTTGTGTCCGGGGATCGCGTTCGATCTCCCTTTCTCGTACTTGCCGATGCGAGGACCGAGCAAGAGAAGTCCTGCAAAGCCGGCGGTCGCACCGGTCAGGTGCACGACGGTCGAGCCCGCGAAGTCCTGCGATCCGAGCGTCGCCATCAGGAAGCCACCACCGAAGAGCTGGTGGCTGATGAGCGGATAGATGAAGGCGGCGAACGGGATGCCGAAGAGGATGTAGACGATGAACTTCGTGCGCTCGAGCATCGTCCCCCAGACGATCGCGAGCGAGACGGCACAGAAGACGAACTCGAAGAACCACTTCGCCGAGGCGGGAGCCGTGCTGGCCGCGATCGCCGGCAGGTTCAGCTGCGAGCCGGGACTGAAGGTCGGGAAGAAACCACTGCCGCCGATGAAGGCGAAAATGCCGCCGGCTCCGAAGGCCACACCGAAACCCACGGCCCAGTACGCGATTGAGCTCACGCTGAGGTTGGTCACGACCTTGGCGACGACGGTGCCCACGTTCTTCATCCGGCTGAAGCCGACCTCGAGCATCGCGAAGCCGGCCTGCATGAACATGACGAAGCAGGCGGCGACGATCACCCAAACGGTGTCGGCCGCGACGCCGGCGGCCTGGGTCGCCGTGGTGTCATCCGCGAACGCGGTCATCGGAATGAGCGCCGAAAGCAGCGCGATGCCTGAGGCGAGGCCAACCGCGTTCAGGCGGTTGGAAAACGGTTTCCGCGGACTCCGTGTCGGTGTGTGCAAGAGCGTCCCCTCCAAGTTGATGGAGCCCAGCCTAAGTTGGCCCCAGCGGGCGCTCCCACGTGCGACCCGGCCGAATGTAGAGCCGTAGTCTCGTATGGAGCACACGAAAACAGCTGCGGTGATAACCGCTCTCTGTCGTGTGATGTACACGAAAGACCTGGCCGGCGATTCGTGAGGATCGCACCATGAATCCGCGCCTTGGCCAGGGCTACGATCGAAACGAGCCCGTCAATCCAGCAGGTCAAGGGTTCATGGAGGGTGTTGATGGCGATACAGACGAAGTCAGGAAGCAAGACGAGCCCGCGCGAGGTGATCGAGCGGGCGAAGGCCGAAGGCGTCGAGGTCGTAGACGTCCGGTTCGTCGATCTGCCGGGTACCTGGCAGCACTTCAGCCTGCCGATCGGCGAGCTGGAGGTGGACAGCTTCACAGCCGGCCTTGGATTCGACGGGTCGAGCATCCGTGGCTTCCAGGCGATCGACGAGAGCGACATGTTGCTCATTCCGGACCCGGAGTCGGCCACGATCGACCCGTGCTTGACGCACAAGACGCTCTTTCTCATCTGCGATGTAGTCGACCCGATCAGCCGTGAGCCGTACTCGCGCGACGCCCGTTTCATCGCGAAGAAGGCCGAAACGCACCTGCGGAAGTCGGGCATCGCCGATGTGAGCTATTGGGGACCCGAGGCGGAGTTCTACCTCTTCAACTCGCTCCGGTTCGACCAGAACGCACATAGCGGCTACTACTACATCGATTCCGAAGAGGGCATCTGGAACTCTGGCAAGAACTCCGAGCCAAATCTCGCGTTCAGGCCACGGCACAAAGAAGGTTATTTCCCGGTGCCGCCGACGGACAAGTTCCAGGACCTTCGCTCCGAGATCATGCTCAAGCTGATCGAGGCAGGCGTGCGGGTCGAGGTTCAGCACCACGAGGTCGGGACGGCCGGCCAGGCCGAGATCGACATGCACTTCGACTCGCTGACCACCATGGGCGACAAGATGATGGTCTTCAAATACGTGATCAAGAACATCGCCGCGCAACACGGCTACGTCGCGACGTTCATGCCGAAGCCGCTCTTCCAGGACAACGGGTCGGGCATGCACGTGCACCAGAGTCTCTGGAAGGATGGGCAGAACCTTTTCGCGGACAAGACCGGCTACGCCGGATTGAGCGAGATGGCCGTGCACTACATCGGCGGCTTGCTGAAGCATGCGCCGGCCCTTCTGGCGATCTGCGCCCCGACCACCAACTCGTACCGCCGGCTCGTTCCCGGATACGAGGCCCCGATCAACCTGGTCTATTCAAAGCGCAACCGCTCGGCATGCGTGCGCATCCCGATGTACTCGACCGATCCGAAGACGAAGCGAGTCGAGTTCCGCTCACCGGACCCGGCCGCGAACCCGTACCTGGCGTTCTCCGCCTGCCTGATGGCGGGTCTCGACGGCATCAAGCACAAGATCGTTCCACCGGATCCCATCGACAAGGACATCTACGAGCTCGAAGGCGAGGCGAAGGCCAAGATCAAGTCGGTGCCGGGCTCATTGGCGGAGGCGCTCGACGCCCTGGAGAAGGACCACGCGTTCCTCCTCGAAGGTGGAGTCTTCACCAAGGACGTGATCGACACCTGGATCGAATACAAGCGCAAGAAAGAGGTGGACCAGGTTGCGCTTCGGCCGCACCCATGGGAGTTCATGCTCTACAGCGACGTGTGATATGAGAGGAAACCTAGGTTTCCTCTCATGGCTCTTTTTCCTGCAAGTTCGGATTAATTGCGGATTAGTTTCTCCTCGCGACGCTCGGTGACATTCAGGCTCGCCCGGGGACGGCCGGAGTAAATCCGGCCTGCTCGCGACGTAAGAGCGCGTTAGGTTCCCTTGGAGGAGAGGCCTCGGGAAATCATGGGGACGGCCGGAGTGAATCCGGCCTACTCACGACGTACGAGCTCGTTAGGTTCCGTGGAGGAGGCCTCGGGAAATTCCGGGGCCTGGGGACGGCCGGAGTAAGTCCGGCCTAGCGACGTGCGTAGTGGTTACCTCTTGCGGTGTCCGTTTAGACTGCGCCCGCAACTGTGGTGATGCAGCTTTTGGCGATGGCCGGCTGGAGGCGCCTGTTAGTGACCGGGCTGTGCCTCGCCGCATGGCGCGCGCTCGATCAGATTGCAGTTCCTGGCCTCAACCCGACTGTGATCGCAGTGCTGCAAACCTCGGCGTCGTCGCCTTTGCAGGCGATCGCCGTCAGCACCCCAATCGCATCGAACAGCCTCATCGCGATGGGGGTCGGGCCGTATGTGGATGCCGTGATCATCATGACCCTGGTGCGGCTCATCTCCCAACGCGTCCGCGCCGTGAGCAACGCCCCCGACGGCCCCGAGCGCCTGATGCGATGGACGCTGGGACTGGCCATCGTCCTGGCGCTCGGCCAGTCGTACGGCTACACGGTGTTGATGCAGAACACCTATCCGCCCGCACTGCCAGGAATGGACTGGTTCGCCCGGCTCTCCGTCATGCTGGCGATGGCCGCCGGCACCGTCACGGTCGTCTACCTCGCCGGGGCGCTGGACGAATTCGGCCTGGGTTTCGGCAACGGCGTCTTCCTCATCTACGCACTGACCTCAGTTGGAATCGAGGTGCACCGGCTCGCGGAGATCTTTGCGACCGCACCCTCGATCGAAGCGCTCTACCTGACCTTCGCCATCTGGGTTGCGTTCTCGATCTCCGTCCTCGCAGCCATCGTCGCGGCGCTGCTCGCAAGCCGGCGGGTGCCGCCGGCGGGCGAGGAGAGCATGTCGGAGTGGGAACCGGTTGAGCTCCGTCTACTCATGTCAGGAGTTCTGCGACCACCCTTGTTCGCCAACGCGGTCTTGTTCGTCCCCGTCGTGATCGCCAACTACTACGTGGGAGCAACCCCTGCCCTCCAACGCTGGCTCACTGGTGTCTGGACGCCCTACGGCCCTAACCTGCTGACCGACGCGGCCTACGTCATCCTCAACGCCGGCCTGGTCGTTGCATTCGCATACCTGGTCGTCGTGGTCGATGGCTCCTCCAGGCCGATTCGCCCTGACCTGGTTCCCCATGTCAACCGACTCGTCTTCATCGGTGGGAGCCTGCTGGCGATCACCGTGGTCGTGCTGCCGGTCCTCGAGTGGAACGCAACTCGCCTGGTGGGAACAGGCTTCGCGATGAGCGGCCTGGACGCTGCGTTATTGGCCACCATCATCCTGGCGATTGTGGTCGGGCTCGAGCGGTCTGGCCGGCGGGACGCCGGCGCGCCCCTGCTGGCGAGCCCCGTGCCCTAGGCACCCTAGGCCGGCCTACATCCCGAGCATGGCGCGGGCGCGGAGGGCGATCGAGATTGCGACCCGCGTCTCGGGCTCGTCCAGCTGCAGACCCGTCAGGGTCTGTATGCGCTCGACGCGATACGACATCGAGTTGATGTGAATACCGAGCTGGCGAGCGGCCGCGCGGCGCACCCAGCGGGCGGCGGCGAGGGCCTCGAGAGTCTCCAGCAGAGGTGTGTCCCTCGACTGTGCGTACTCCAGGAGCGTGCCCAGGAGCTCGTTGACGAAGCGGCGCAGCGCATCCGGGCTCTGGATCTCGAGCAGGAGCCGGAACGCACCGAGCGACCGGTACGAGGCGACGCGCCCGCGCCCGCCGGCCCGCCGGGTCAGGCGCAATGCCTGCCGGGCCTCGACGTGCGAGCGGGCAAGCTCGGCGACCCCGTTGGCCAGGTTGCCGATACCCACCGACCCGGTGCCCGGCTTCATCACCGGGGCCGCGGCGGCGAGCACCTGGCCCGCGAGCTTCTCGATTGTGGCCAGGTCCGCTGCCACCTCGTCCGGGACGAGGAACACGGCCGACGCCGAACGCACGATCGTCAAGGTTCCGGGCATGCGCGACCGGATGAGTCCGCTCAGGGCCGCGTCCAGGCGATCGACCTCGCCGCGCGCGCCCAGGGCGGCCTCCGTCTCGTCGTCATCAGGCTCCAGCACGATCACCCAGGCACGCTGCGGCAGCCTGTGGCCAAGCCGTTCCGCCTGGCGCGCAACACGTTCAGCCTCATCGGCATCGAGAGCGCCGGCGAGGACCTCCTCGACCAGGTCGCCGCGCAGGCGCCGTTCGACCTCGGCCGCCGCTCGCTCTTTCGACAGCTCCAGCGCGAGGACCGTCGATCCATGCTCGAGGGCTCGGCGGCGACCGGCCGAATCCACCGTCTTCTCGTCGACGCCGACGGCCAGCATCCCGAGCACGTCTGAGCCGGCGCGAACCGGCACCACGTCCAGCGCGCGCGCCGGCCTGCCGGAGTTGATCCGAACTTCGCGCGCGCCGGCTTGACCGAGCGGGGCCGGCAGGTGGATCCGTGGCGGCATGCCGTCTGAAGACTCACCCGCGCCCCGAATCCTGTAGCCGTCGGCCGAGTAAAGGACCGCGCGGCCGCCCGCCAGTGAGCTGACGACCTCCAGGATCGAGCTGATTCCA
Organism: Candidatus Dormiibacterota bacterium; assembly: GCA_003151935.1. Lineage (GTDB taxonomy): Bacteria > Chloroflexota > Dormibacteria > Dormibacterales > Dormibacteraceae > Palsa-870. Next base: position 28,610 of record PLYZ01000068.1, read on the forward strand.
GCGCCTTCCAGGGAAAGCTTGGTAAAGCGCTCGTGGATGTCGTGCGAGAGCTGGATCTCCGCGAGCTGAACCTCGGTCCGCCGCTGCAGCTCGCTTCGCTCCAGGATCCCGGCCACCTGCCCCGCGATGGCCCGGAGGAAGTCGATATCGGCCGAGTTGAAGTCGCGCTGCTCGGCGCTCTGCACGTTCAGGACACCGACCAGGCGCGGCCCCGATTCGATGGGCACCGACAGCATGGAATGGAAGCGATCCTCGTCCAGGCCCGGCACCCACTTCCAGTGAGGTTCCTTGCTCACGTCCGGAACCACTGCGGGACGCCGGCTCTCGGCGACCCAGCCGGTGATTCCCTCACCGACGGGCATCGTGACCTTGCCCACCATGCGCTCGTTGAGCCCGTTGGTCGCGGTCAGCCGGAGCTCGCGGCCGCGCGATGTCAGCAAATAAAGGGAGCAGACGTCGGTGCCGATCGCTGACGTGGCCTCGCGGATGATCAGGTCCAGCAGCTCGTCCGGCCGCTGGGCGGCGGCGGCCGCCTGAGCCAGCCGGACCAGGAAGCTGAGCTCGCGAGCGGCAAGACTCGTGTCGCCGTTGGCGATTGCCACGCCAACATCGTTCACCTTGCGGCGGCTCTTCAACCTCGTGTTACCCACACAATCAATGTCGTCGGCGCTAGTGTGCCTGATACGGATGGGATGCGAACGGCCAATCGGGCCTTGGGGAGTTAGGCTAGGTGAGACGCGTGCCATCCCCACACTTCGGCCACTGGCGGGAACACTTCGCGGGCGTTGACCTGCCGGTACCGATCGCCGGCGGCGCCACCGTCACGGGGGTCAACTTCGACAACGCCGCCAGCACGCCGCCCCTCAAGCGAGTACGCGACGCCGTCAACGGTTTCTCGGACGTCTACTCGAGCGTTCATCGCGGCACCGGCTACAAATCGCGCCTCGCGACGGAGGCATACGAGCAAGCGCGTGAGCTCGTCGCACGATTCCTGAGCGTGGACCCTCAATCACAGGTGGTCATCTTCGTCAAGGGCACGACGGACGCCCTCAACCGGATTGCCGCCGGGCAGTCTCGGCTCGATGGCAGGCAGGTGCTGGTCACAGAGATGGAGCACCACGCCGACCTGCTGCCCTGGCGACATCGCAGCGGCCACGTGATGGTCGGCCTCTCCCCGGATGGGCACATCGACCTCGCGGCGATCGAGCACGCATTGACGGAAGGCAAGGGAACGATCGGTCTCGTCGCGGTGTGTGGGGCGTCCAATGTCACGGGCTTCGTCTCACCCATCCACGAGATCGCCGAGCTTGCCCACCGTCACGGCGCCCTTGTCTCGATCGACGCGGCGCAGCTCGCGCCGCATCACCGCATCGACATCGGCCCGGCGAGTGATCCTGGACACCTGGACTTCGTGTCCCTCTCGGGTCACAAGATGTACGCGCCCTACGGCGCGGGCGTCCTTGTCGCGCCGCGCGACTTCTTCGCCGGCGCCCCCGAGGTCATGGGCGGCGGGGCGATCAGCATCGTGACCTGGGACGACACCGTCTGGGCGGACCTGCCCGACCGTGAGGAGGCCGGTTCACCGAACGTCATCGGGGCCGTGGCCCTCGGCGTCGCGATCGAGACCCTCCTCGAGCTGGGATTCGACGAGATGCTGCGTCACGAGGTCGAGCTGGGCCAGGCGCTGCACTCGCGCCTGCGCGGCATCCCAGGGGTTGGAGTGCTCGGCGGAGCCGAGGCACCCGGCGCCGCGCCGCGCCTGGGCCTGGCCAGCTTCGTCGTGGACGGGCTCCATCACGGACTGGTCGCGGCCGCCTTGAGCCACGAGTGGGGAATCGCCGTCCGCAACGGCTGTTTTTGCGCGAACCCGTATGTGTTTCACCTGCTCCACATGGACAGGCGGGAGGTCGAGGCGGTGGAAGGCGAGGTCACCTCCGGCCATCGCAAGGCGCTGCCCGGCGCGGTGAGGGCCAGCCTCGCGCCCTACAACACTGCCCTTGAGCTGGACCGGTTCGTCGAGGCGATCACCCAGATCGCGCGGGGAAGGCTCAAAGCCACTTACGAGCAGGCCGCCGACGGCACCTTTTCGCCGGCGGGCGGCTGGCCGCGCATTGCGAGCCCGCTGAACACACTGGTCAAGATAGGAGGACACAAGTGATCAAGGTCATCGTCGAGGTGCTGCTGGCGATCTTCCTGCACCCCATCGCCTTCGTCCTCTGCGTGATCAACATCGTCAACCGAAGCGATCTGAGCGGTTTGTGGAAGGTGCTGTGGATCATCATCAGCTTCTTCTGGGGCATCGGTCCCATCCTTTACATCCTGCTCGGACGCGGCAAATTCTGGTAGCCGCCCAGGTGGGCGCTGAGGTCTGGCAACTTTTGGTGGGCAACCCATCCGACTCCAAGCCGCGTAACAGGGTTTCCTGAGCCGGGCTTGGGCTAATCTGGAGGTGGATAGGGTGGGTAGCCGACCAGATACCCGGGTGCGGACGCGGGTATTGACCAACGGAGCCGTAAACGGCGCCACCAATGGCGCCGCGAACGGAGGCGCCACCAACGGGTTGCACCCAAAGAAGAATGGGGCGGGCAGTCACCGCCCGGCGACCAAAGGCGCAGCGACTCAGCAGCCGGTGGTCAAGCTGGCCCGCGTAACCAAGACTTTCGGCAAGACAGCCGTCCTCACCGAAATCAACCTGTCGGTCGCACCGGGAGAGCTGGTCGAGATCACAGGCCCGAGCGGTTCGGGCAAGACGACCCTCCTCCGGCTGGTCCACGGGCAGCTGCGGCCGAACGCCGGGCAGGTCTGGGTCCAGGGGCGCGGCTTGCACCGTTGGTGGCGCCGCGGCCTGAGCCGGGTCCGCCGGGACGTGGCCTTCGTGTTCCAGGAGCACCACCTCCTTCCCCGGCTCACGGCGCTCGAAAACCTGACGCTCGCGCTCCAGGTCACCCAACCTCAGCTCCCATTCAAGACGATCAAGCGGCGCGCTCTGGAAACCCTCGAATCGTTGGGCCTGGTCCATAAGCGGAATTCCTACCCCCGCCAACTCTCGGCAGGTGAGCGCCAGCGCATCGCGGTCGGCCGGGCTCTCGCTGCGAAACCGCGGGTCATCCTTGCCGATGAGCCGATGGCTTCGATCGACGACGACAACGCCCGGATCGTGATGCGCCTGCTCGAGGACGCCGCGGCCGGAGGCGCCGCGGTCATCGTCGCCAGCCACCGGCACACCTTTCCATCCAGCCGCGTCCTGCGCCTCCCAAGCGGCAAGATCCATCTGAACGGTTCGCAGAAGGCGGCTTCAAATGGAAACGGCACCCACGCAGCGCAACCGCTCTGGCGCCTGCTGCTTCCCATCAACGAGCGACCGCGCAAGCAGGTGCTCAAGCCGAAGCAGCTTCCGCTGTGGCGCCGCGCGGTGGCGTTGGTCGCGAACAGCTACCGGCTGGTCGTGTTGAGCGGATTGCGCAGCTGGAGCCGCGACATACGCCTGACGGCGCCGGCAGTTGGAACCATGGGCCTGCTCCTCTTGCTCTGCGGGACGCTGTCCATGGTGGGGATCGCCATCAACCATGTGGCGGTCCAGCAGGCTTCGCAGGCTTCGCTCGTCCGTGTCTACCTGGCGCCGGACTCGACGCCTGAGGCGGTCGCGTCACTCAAAGCGCGCTTGATCGCCGACCCGCGCGTTTCCTCCGTCACCGAGGTGACTCCCGAGCAGGCGCTCGCCGAGGCGAGCAGCCGGCCGGGGCTCGACAACCTGGCCAGCCTCAGCACTACCAACCCCTTCCCCGCCAGCCTTGACGTCCAGGTCCACATGGTGACCCAGGTCGGAGCGGTGGCGGCTTCCGTCAAGGACGACCCGGCGGTCGACCCCTCGTATCCGACCTCTTACGACCCCAACACGTACTCCCGACTCGGACACGTCGCGCTGGTGGTGGGAGGCATAGCCGCCGGCCTGGTCCTCCTGTTCGGGCTGGTCGCCTACGCCGTGATGGCGAACTCGATGCGCGGGATCGCCACCGCTCGGCGACAGGAGGTGGCTGTGATCCGCCTGCTGGGCGCCCGCGGCTGGATGCTGCGAGGGCCCTTCGTCGTCGAGGGCCTGATGACCGGAGCGCTCGCCGGGGCACTGGCCGCGGCAGCCGTCGCGGGCGCCTGGCTGCTCGCCACCAGGTTCGAGTCAGCGACTTATGCCCAGCTGCTACCGGGCGTCGACGCAACCGCCGTCCAGTACATCCTCGCGGCCGTCTTGGCCGCCGGGCTGCTGCTCGGTGCCCTTACGGCGATGCTTGGGTTCCGCAAAGCGCACGCGTGAGACGAACCTGGGCCTCGGCCGTCGTCCTCGCGAGCTTCGTGGTGGGCATCCAGGTCTCCGCCGTGAGCGCAACCGACGCCTCCCCGTGCCCGTCGCCATCGGCCGCATCCGCGGCGCGCACCGGCTGCCCGGCGGCTGCGACAGATCCGAACCAGGCCGCCTACGACCTGCTCCGCTCGCGCCTCGGAGGAGACCTTGCCACCTGGTTGACGACCCAGGAGCGCCTCAACGCGGCACTCGACCAGACCTCAGCCAGCGTGCAGATCGTGACCGACCAGATCACCCAGGAGGAGACGGTGATCGCAAACCTGGAGGACCAGATTGCGCAGCTCGACGCGCAAATCCAGGATACCCAGGATCGGATCGACGTCGAGAAACAGCAGGTGGCGGCGATGGCCCTTGCGATCTATCGCCAGCCGGACTCGCTGTGGATGCTGGTCGCGCGCACGGGAAACCTTCGCGATGCACTGCAGGCGACTGCCGACATGGTCGTCGCCGGCCAGCGAGCCCACGCCCTCCAGGCGAGACTCGAAGCCGACCTCATGAAGCTTCAGGCCGACCGCGACGCTCAACAGGCAGACCTCGATCGCGAAAATGCGACGCAGGACAGCCTGGTCACAAGCCTGAGCACGCTGAGTGACCTGCTGAGCACGCAGACCGACATCACCAGCCAGATGGCGGATGTCATCACGCAGCTGCAGGACGCTCAAAACGCGCTGACGGACCAGCCGCCGGAGGTGACAGCAGACCTCGCCACCGTCCTCGAGTCACAGGAGCAGGACCTGCTCCAGCAATCGAACCAGGCGGCGTGGGACCAGGCGCACGTCGGCGAGGGCCAAGCGCTGATCACGCACATGCTCCCGACGGGCGCGACCATCGCGGGCCTGACACTTTCGTGGCCGATGGTCGGAGGCCGAGTCACCCAACCTTTCGGACCGAGCACTCTTTTGCTCGAGCCCCCGCTCGGCCCGTACGCGCACTTCCACACCGGCATCGACATCGCCGCGCCGTTCGGTACCACCGTGATGGCTGCCGCGGCCGGCGTCGTCGTCGCGGTCGGCCACTCTAACGTCGGCTACGGCAACTACGTCGTGATCGGGCACGGCGGCGGCATCATGACGCTGTACGGACACCTGCTCGAGACCGATGTCGTCGTTGGGAATCTGGTCGCGCGCGGACAGCGGATCGGGCTCGAGGGATCGACCGGGTGGTCGACCGGCCCGCACGTCCACTTCGAGCTGCGCGTGAACGACTCGGTCGTCGACCCGATGCCGTACCTCCTGAGGTCAGCAAGCTAATTTAGCTTCGACAGACTGGTGCAAAAAACAGACTGGTGCCCCCGGAGGGAATCGAACCCCCGACCTTGACGTTAGGACCGTCCTGCTCTATCCCCTGAGCTACGGGGGCGACACGTTGGAAGAGTCTATTGAGTGCGGCGTAATTCGCGTCCGAGCGCGAATTCGGAATCAGAACCATTTGAGCCTCTCAGCCGTTTCACAGGAAGCTCTCATTTAGCGTTCAGAGGCAGAGGCAACACTTACGCCATGGAAATCAAAGACACGACCCAAGAGAGAGTGCGGGCCCGCGACGCGGCCATGCGCCTCCTCAACCGGCTGACCACAGGCGCTGCGGTGAGCGCGGTGGCCGGCGTGGCCCTTCTGGGAGCGTTCAGCGCGTACACGATCCCGGGGACCACCAGCACGACCGCAGGCACGTCGACCACCGCCTCGTCCTCATCGTCCACCAGCACCTCGTCGGGCCTGCAGTCGTCGACCACACCGGTCACCAGCTCTTCCAGCTCCGGGGTGGCGGTATCGGGCGGATCCCGATAAGTGAACAACACGGTTCTCTGGTACGCGACTCGCGGAGCCGGGGCGGTCAGCCTTGTCCTCCTCAGCGCGGTGGTCGTGCTCGGAATACTGTCTGTCCTCCGAGTCCAGACCACCGGCTGGCCGCGGTTCCTCACCGTCGGCCTTCACCGAAACCTCGCGCTCATGACCCTCGTCTTTCTCACATTGCACATCGTCACCGCGGTCGTGGATCCGTTCACGCATCTCGGATGGCTGGCCGCGGTGGTGCCCTTCTCCTCTTACTACCGGACTTTCTGGCTCGGCCTGGGAACGATCGCGTTCGAGCTGCTCCTGGCAATCGTCCTGACCAGCCTCGTGCGCGGGTTCATCGGCCAGGCTGCGTGGCGGCTGCTGCACTGGCTCACGTACGCAGCCTGGCCTTTCGCTGTCCTCCATGGGGTCGGCACTGGGACTGACGCGTGGTCGGCGTGGCTGTTCACCCTCCAGGCGTTCTGCGTGATCGCGGTGCTCGCCGCGATCGGATATCGATTCATGACCGGCTCGCGTGACCCTCTGGCCGACGCGAGGTCCTCGTTCCAGGGCGCAGTAGATCGACGAGAGCCGCGATGAGCGCGCCGCAGCTGCTCGCCGGCCCTGACCCCTCGAGAGGGAGCGAGCGACGGGCTGAGCACGTGGCCCGGCTCGGCCCTCTGCCGAAGGGCGGCCACGCCCTGATTGAGCTGTTGGTGCGCACAGGTCTCACCGGGCGCGGCGGCGCGGGCTTTCCAGTCGGACTCAAGTGGCGCGCGGTGGCCGCCGCATCGCATGGATCCGCGGTCGTCATCGCCAACGGCGCCGAGGGCGAACCTCACAGCAGGAAGGATCGCCTGCTGATGACATCACGCCCGCACCTGATCCTCGACGGGGCCATGCTTGCCGCGGCTTCGGTGAACGCCAAGCAGGTCGTCCTTTACATCGGCGAGGAGCATCACGCCGCGATGCGGTCGATGTCAGGAGCGCTGACCGAGCGAACGGAACACGAGCGGCGCATGGTGCGGATCGTCGCCGCGCCTCCACGCTACGTGGCCGGCGACTCGAGCGCGACCGTGCACCTGGTCGACGCAGGCATCGCGACGCCAACCACGACGCCGCCCTCGCCCCGCGACCGCGGTGTAGGGGGAGCGGCCACGCTGGTGCAGAACGTCGAGACGCTCGCCCACGTTGCCGTCATCGCCCGCACCGGCATCGCCACTGACACGGTGTTGATCACGGTCGCCGGCGGCGTGCGGGCTCCAGGCGTGTTCGAGGTCAACGTCGGGACCCCGTTGGGTGGTGCGGTCCAGCTGGCGGGCGGCGCATCGGAACCAGTGCGGGCCGTGCTGGTTGGCGGCTACTTCGGCCAGTGGGTCGAGCCCGCCGAAGCGTGGTCCTTGCCCCTCGACCCGCATGCTCTGCGCGCCCGTGGACTGTCGCTCGGATGCGGCGTCATCGGGCTCGTGCCCGCGAGCCACTGCGCGGTCTGCGAGGTCGCCGGCATCATGCGGTACCTCGCGAGCGAAAGCTCGGCTCAGTGCGGACCGTGCTTCTTCGGATTGCGAGCCCTCGCCGACGCCTGCACCAGAATCGCCGAGCGCGGAACGGATCCCGGCGACCTGCAGCGGCTGCAGCGGTGGTCTGCCGAGGTGCAGGGTCGGGGCGCGTGCAAGCACCCCGATGGCGTCGTCATGTTCCTGCAGTCCGCGATGAAGACCTTCGGCGACGATTTCGCCCACCACCCGGCCCACATACGGCGCTCGGCATGACGAAACAGTTCGAGCTTGTGGTCGATCGCATCAAATGCGATGGGCGCGGACTGTGCGCCGAGATCCTGCCGGAGCGGATCCGGCTCGACTCGTGGGGCTACCCGATCGTCGCGCCGGGCCCGATCCCCGAGCACCTGATGGGGCTTGCCGCGCGCGCCGTTGACGACTGTCCGGTCCTCGCGATCGCCCTGCGCAGGGCGCAGGTCCAGAAGCAGCGACCGAAATGAGCAGCACAGTGTTGGGCATCGCCGACGACCGCGCGCTCGGCGGCTCTTTGCGGGTGATCGTCACAAGGCCAGGCTCGCTTCGCGCGGCGAAAGCCGCCGTCGACGCCGTCGTGGCAGCCATGGACCAGGCCGCCAGCCGTTTTCGGGAAGACAGCGAGCTGAGCCGCTTGAACGCGTCGCCGGAGCGTGATGTCACGGTCAGCCCGCTTCTCGCCCAGGCGATCGCGGCTGCGCTCCGTGGCGCCGAGCTGAGCGGTGGGGCGCTGGACCCGACCATCGGCTCGGCGATCAGGCTCGCGGGCTATGACGCAGACTTCGCCCTGGTACCGGTGGACGGCGATCGCATTCACCTGGTCGCCGAACAGATTCCCGGTTGGCGGGTGGTGCACCTCGAGGCCAGCTCGCGCACCGTGCGCCTGCCGCGCGGAGTCGAGATCGACCTTGGCGCGACGGCCAAGGCGCTGGCTTCCGACCTCGCCGCGGCCGCTGCGAGCAGAGCTCTCGACGGAGCGGGCGTGCTCGTCAGCCTCGGCGGGGACATAGCTGTCGCCGGCGAGGCGCCGCTGCAGGGCTGGTCGATCCAGACGAGCGACGACAGCGCCGCCCCGATCGAAGACAGCGAGGAGGCGATCAGCATCACGTCAGGCGGAATCGCCACCTCGAGCACCACCGTCCGCCGCTGGACGCGCGGCGGTGTCGTGCTGCACCACATCATCGACCCGGCGACGGGCCTCCCGGCGGAAAGCTGCTGGCGCACCGTGAGCGTGGTGGCGGCCACGTGTGTCGATGCCAATATCGCGTCCACGGCCGCGATTGTCATGAGCCGGAATGCGATCTCATGGCTGGAAACCAACCGGCTGCCGGCCCGCCTGGTCGACCTCACAGGCAACGTTCAGCGGGTCGCCGGGTGGCCCGAGCGAAGCGGATTCGGACCGGTTTCCCAATGATCTCCGAGCAAACTCCCAGGAAACTGGCTCAGCATGGGCACGTGAGCACAGACGGTCCCAGGGTCCTCGTGGTCGACGACGAGCCGAACATCACCGAGCTCGTCTCGATGGCGTTGCGTTACGAGGGCTTCAACGTCAAGACCGCTGCCACAGGACGTGGCGCGCTCACGGCTGTCACCCAGTTCTCGCCCGCCCTTGTAATCCTGGACGTGATGCTGCCGGACATCGACGGCATCGAGGTTCTGCGCCGGCTCAACAGCTCGGGCAACAAGGTGCCCATCATCTTCCTCACGGCCAAGGACGCGACGGACGACAAGGTCCACGGGCTGACGATCGGCGGCGATGACTATGTGACCAAGCCGTTCAGCATCGAAGAGCTGATGGCGCGGGTCCGCGTGGTCCTGAGGCGTCATGGCGGCGACTCTGACAACGGCAAGCTCTCCCTCGCGGACCTCGAGCTGGACGATGAGGCGCACGAGGTCCGCCGCCACGGCCACGTCGTGGAGCTGACCAACACCGAGTACAGGCTGCTCCGCTATCTGCTCATCAACGCCGGGCGGGTGCTGACCCGCAGCCAGATCCTGGACCACGTGTGGCACTACGACTTCGGTGGGGACGCCAGCGTGCTCGAAACCTACGTCAGCTACCTGCGCCGCAAGGTCGACCGCTATGACCCTCCGCTAATCCAGACCGTGCGCGGGGTCGGCTACGTCCTCAGAACGCCACGAAAGTGACCCTGTCCCTCCGGGGGCGGCTGCTGATCGGAGTCATCTCGCTCGTCGTCATCGGCCTTTTGATCTCCGACGTCGCCACGTACGCCCTGCTCCAGACGTCCCTCATCAGTCGCATCGATTCTCAGCTCGTTAGCGGCCACAACGAAGCCGTGGGCGCCTTGGGCGGATCGGGTCGCGGTCCCGCACAACCCTCGCAATTCCCGACCGGCACTGTTGTCGAGCTCCTCGGACTCGACGGTTCGGTCGAGGAATCGAAAGTCACGACGACCTTTGGTGCGACGCCGTCATCAGCTCGACCGGTCTTGCCGAAAACCCTAGGCAATGTGGGCGTGGACACAGCCTCCGCCCCGATCACGGTCGAGGGCACCAATGAGGTCGCCGGGTTTCGGATGACCGACTGGCCCGAAAACTCATTTGGCGGGCAGTTCGTGGTCCTCGCGATCCCGCTGACACCCGTCCAGTTGACCCTCAGCCAGCTGCTCCAGCTAGAGGTGCTGATCGCCGTCGGCGTTGTCGCTGCCACCGCGCTGCTCGCCATGCTCATCATCCAGCTCGGCTTACGTCCGCTACAGAAGATGGGCGGGGTCGCGGCCGACATCGCCGCCGGAGACCTGAGCCGTCGTGTCGAGCCGGCCACGTCAAGGACAGAGATCGGCCGGCTCGGGCTCGCCCTGAACGGCATGCTGAGCCAGATCGAGTCGGCGTTCGCTGAGCGTACGGAGTCCAACTCGCGCTTGAGGCGCTTCATTGCCGATGCGTCGCACGAGCTGCGGACACCGCTGACGTCGATTCGAGGCTATTCGGAGATGCTTCGTCGCGGCGCCGGCGACTCCCCCACCGATGCGGAGCTGGCCCGCCGGCGGATCGAAGAAGAGTCGGTTCGTATGTCGACGCTGGTCGATGACATGCTGCTCATCGCCCGCCTCGACCAGGGCCGCCCGCTCGAGAGAAAGCCGGTCGACCTCCAGGCGATCGCCGCCGACGCCGCCGACGACGCGCGAGCCGTTGCACCTCAGCGCCAGGTCACGCTGACGGCGCCAGGCTCGGTCGTGGTCGAAGGCGACGACCTCCGCCTTCGCCAGGTGGTCGGCAACCTGGTGCGCAACGCGCTCGTCCACACGCCACAGCAGACGGCGATCGAGATCGGCGTCTCGACCGTGAACGGGACAGGGCGGATGTCGGTGATCGACCACGGGCCCGGCCTCCAGGCCAAAGAGATGGAGCGCATCTTCGAGCCGTTCTATCGGGCCGACCCGAGTCGCAGCCGCGACAGCGGCGGTGCGGGCCTTGGACTGTCGATTGTCAGCGCCGTGGTCAGCGCGCACGGCGGAAAGGTGAACGTGAAGGAGACCAGCGGCGGCGGTGTGACCTTCGAGGTCGACCTGCCGCTAGCCGTTCATTAGCAGCGGCCCGGCCCCATCAGGTGCCGGGCCGCATAGTGGTCTCGGTCAGCTATGCGCGATGGCGTTTACCACTGCTTTCGCCAGCAGGTCGCGTCCCTTTGGGGTCGGGTGCACGTCGCAGACTCCAGGCGAAAGCACGATCAGCAGGCCCGCAGCGCAACTTACTCCCATCATCTTCCAAGGTTCCTCACAGTCCGCGTTGAGACGGCAGCCGCAAGCTGAACGGCAACAGATTGACCCCACCGCTTCCCCCATGCAGTAGGGGGCGCCCCCTAGCGCCCCTTACTTGCGGGGGGAAGCTCAGCCCCTCGCTGGAACCGAAGCCACCGGTCTAGATTCCCCAGCCCCGATGCGACGATGCAGCCAGGTCAAAGGCCGCGGCGCCCACCAGTTGGCCCGGCCGAGGATGCGCATGATCGACGGCACGATGAGGATGCGCACGATGGTCGCGTCGATGGCGATGGCGACCGCCAGGCCGATGCCGATCGCCTTGATGATCACGAAGTTCGAAAGACCGAAAGCAAGGAACACCGCAACCATGATCGCGGCGGCACCCGTGATCAGGCGGCCGCTCTTCTCGAGACCCATCGCGACGCCGGCCTGGTTGTCCCCGGTCCGCCGGTACTCCTCCTGGATCCGGCTGATCAGCAGCACCTCGTAGTCCATCGACATTCCGAACACAATGCTGAACAGGATCACAGGCACGCTGGGGTCGATCGACTGCGCGGTAAAGCCCAATTGCTGACTCAGGTGGCCCTGCTGGAAGATCCACACCATGGCGCCGAATGAGGCAGAGATGGAGAAGAGGTTGGTCAGCACAGCCTTCAAAGGCAGGACGACGGAGCCGGTGAGAAGAAAGAGGACGAGGTACGTCACCAGGATCACCGTCCCGACCGCGATGGGCGTCCTGCCCAGGATGAAGTTGACGACGTCCAGGTCGAGGGCCGTCTCTCCTGTCGCCAGGACCTGCCCTCCTGTCACGTGCTCCGCGCGCACCGCCTTGACAATGGCGCGTGCCGCGTCGCTCGTCGGCGGCTGGTTCGTGACGATGTTGAGCAGCACGATATGAGGGCCCGCACCGATCGATAGCGCCTGCTGCAGCGCCGCGGGGAGGGCCTGGACCGGGCCCGAAAGCAGGCGTTGATAGTCGGCCTTGGTGAGACTTGTGTCGACGTCAACGACGCTCTCAACCCGAAGCACGTTGGGCAGCGAGGCAAGACGGTGACTGAGGTCGTAGACGGCGCCGACGTGGTCAGAGGTCATTGGACTCGAATCGGGGTAGTTGACCACGGCCTCGATCGAGGTCTGATCCTGGCCTGGGAAATCTCTGATGAGCGTGTCGTAGCCCTGGCGCGCCGTGTTGTCCGGAGGCAGCTGGTCCACACCGCCCTGTGCCAGCCGCAGCTGAAGGAATGGCGTTCCGGCGAGCACCAGGACGGCCAGGGCGGGGACCAGCACGAAGAAAGGACGGCGCATGACCCACATGGCCATCGAATGCCATGCGCCGGTTCCGGCCGGCTTGCGCGCGCCCAGGCGCTGCCGCAGCCATAGTGGCCAGTCGACTCGCTCCCCGAGCACGGAAAGGGCCGCGGGCAAGAACGTCAAGCCATAGAAAACGGCGATCCCCACCACGATTGCGCCCGCGCCTCCCATCGAGGCGAGGAACGTGCCCTGAAAAAAGACCATTGCCGAGAGCCCGATCGCGACCGTGATGCCCGAGAAGGTGATCGCACGTCCGGCCGTCGCCATCGAGGTGGCGATTGCCTCTTCTCGAGTGGCCCCGGCGAAGACCTCGTCGCGGAACCGGTTGACGATGAAGAGCGAATAGTCGATCGCAACGCCAAGTCCGATCAGAGTCACGACGTTCGTCGCGTACTGCGAAACGTCGGTGAAATGCGCCAGGAACACCGTGCCCCCGTATCCGCCCACGATCGCGAGCAGACCCACGCCAAGCGGCAGCAGCGCGGCGACGATCGCGGCAAAGATCAAGACCAGCAGCAGAAGGGTGATTGGGAGGGCCACGTACTCCGCGCGCTGGAGATCCTGCTCGAGGGTCGTGTTGAAGCCGGCGGTGATCGGCACGTCACCGGTCACCACGACGCTCAGATGGCCGGGGCGAACCTCACCGGTTATCTGGCCGATGTAGCCCTCGGCCTTCAGTAAGCTGTCCTTGAGCTCGACGACTACCAGCGCCTCGTGGGAGTTTCTCGCGATGAAGGCCGATCGCTCGTTGGCCGGCACGTTGTAGGGCGTGCTCACTGCGCTCACCCTCGAGTCGAAATTCAGTGACGCGACCGCATCCTCCAGCGCAGACTGAAATTGGGGGTCGTTGGCGTTGAGGCTTGGGCTGCTGAAGATCAGCTCGAAGCTCGATCCAGCGGTTGTGCCCTGTGCATGAATCTCGTCGTTGATCAGCTTTGCGGCCTGGCCGGCCGGAAGGTTCGCGCCGAAGCTTCCGCTGCTGGTGAGGGTGGCACCCGTCAGGATGGCGACGACCGACAGGCCAAGCAGCAGCGCCGAAGCGATGAGCGTGGCCCAGCGGAAGCGATAGACGAAACGGCCCCAGCGGGCAAACATGGGCACTCAAGATACCGGCCGGGGTAACTTTGGATTCCGTCAGGCCCACGTTGCGACTAGGCCGGATTCACTCCGGCCGTCCCCAGGCCTTGCATGCCCACGCCATGCGGGGCCAGGAGTAGATATTCAGAAAATCCAATCCCGCGGAGGATGAGCAGCCCCGTCGGCGAAGCCGACCGGGCGATGAGAAGGAACCGGCCACGGTTCCTTCTCATATCTACTTCAGCTTCCACTGAATCGCTTTCACGATGGGTGCGGATTCGTTGATGAAGTTCTGCAAGTTGTCCTGCCGCGTCAGCAAGAGGAGGCCGTAGAAGACGCTGCCGTCGGAATTGACGCCGACGAACGCCGAGATGGCGGCTGGAAAGGACTGAGAACCCGATACGAGGGTGAAGCAGAGGGTCCAGAAGATTCCCTTGGCTCCGTTAAGGGAGCCGGTCGTGGTTTTGCTGTTCGGACAGTTCTTCGTGTCAGGGTACTTGCTCGTGAACTCCTGGTCGACCGAGTTCTTCTGCTCCTCTGCCGTCGATGTCGGATTGGATGGAGCGCTGGCGACCGTCAGCACGCCGGCGGTGCTGGGATCCACGAGCGTGATCTGCTCGGTGTCCTTGGAGTCCACCACCCATCCCGGAGGAACCGGGACCGTCACGCCGTCGTTCGACGCGGTCGGTCCGCTGAGCGATGCTGGCGAGGCGATCGGGCTGGGCGACCCGGCCGGAGTCGGGCTGGGTGGGTCGGACGTGATGCCGCTGCTCACGTTGACGCCGCCCTTGTTGAAGAGTGCGATCGCGGTGCCGCAGCCGGCCATCAGGACGATCAGGCCAACGACCGCGGCGACGATGAGGACCCAGGGGGTGCGGTGGACGGGAGCCTGCGGGAAGGCCCCGGCAGGCGAGTAGTAAGGGCTCACGTAGGCGGCCTGCAGTGGCGGCGGCGAGGCGTAGGCGAGTGGCGGGGCGGTCGCTGTCGGCCCTGCCGGTGGCGGAGCCGGTGGGGCCGCGGTCCACCCAGGCGCCGGCGGTGGCTGAGCTGGTGCCGGCTGCGGCGGAGGTCCAATCCACGCCGGTGCTGCCGGCGGCGGTGACGGCGGCGTCCCGGCGGCAACGGCGGTCAATGGCGTGCCGCACGCCTGGCAGAACTGGTTGCCATCCGGGTTCTGGGCGCCGCACCTCGCGCATGTGAGCGCCATCTATCGCTTCTCTGCCGGCTGGACCGGCGACTCCACCCGTGGGCGGCGGCCGCGCTTGATGGAGTTCGGCGCGGCGGTGAGCGCCATTCCGCAGTTGGGACAGAAACCTGACGCGACGATGTGCATATGGCAGCTCGGGCATACGGTTTCCGCATAGCCCATGTGCGCGGCCTCGTCGAGCAGAGCGTGATGGAGCAGGTAGCGGATGTAGATCAACAGAGCGCCGACGATTGCCGCCTGCCAGATGAGGATGAAGAGCGCGTTGACCGACGTGTCTTTCAGCACCTGCGTGCCGGCCGAAAACGCGATGTGCGCAAGGACCGCCATCGCGACGCCACCGATCTCGCGTCCACCCAATCGACCTCGTCGATAACGCCAGATCGTGGCCACGATCATGCCCGTGGCGCTGCCCTGGAGCAGCGGTGAGAAGACCGCGAGCGTCGTGAGGTCGTAAATCCAGTTGCCCGGTGCGACATGTGCGGGCAGGCTCGTGAGCACGCTGCTGAAACCGATCAGCGCTTCCGCGAGGCTGAAGCCCAGCCCTGCCGCAACTCCGAAGACGAGGCCGTCGACGGTCTCCGGAAAATCTGAGCGGTTGGGCAGGAACAGCGCGGGCAGCGGCTTGAGCGCTTCTTGGGCGACCGGCATCAGCAGGCCGACGATCAGCAGCCCGCCGATGCTCACGCCTGCATTGCTGAACGGGTTGCCGTTGTACTGGAGCGGGTTGTAGATGATCCGCTCGAGCACCGTCACGACGATTCCGACGACGATCCCTCCGCCGAGCGTGAACCCCAACACGATGGCCGGCTCGTCGCGATACACCTGAGCTTCGTAGAGGTAGATCAGGTAGAGGACCGGCACGAGGAAGGCCGAAACCAGGATCGCCGCCGAGATCAGGCCGGCGAGGTAGAGCACCAGGATGCCGGCGAGCCCGGCCGTGAAAGCCCAGCGAAACTCGTGGATCTTGTGATGGCCGAGGTGTGGGAACAGCGTCGTGAAGACCGATGGCTGCGCGACGTGCTCACCGGGATGAGCCGCGTACCGGTGCTCGCGGGTCTTGGCGTCGCCGAACTCGACGGTGGTGCCCTGGTGAGCTCCGCAGCGCGTGCAGAAGACGCCGTCCGGGACGTCACTCGAACAGTGGTCGCACCGCACGGTTGTCTCCTTCCGCCGCGCTGGGGATCTAGTCCCCTATCGCCGGGCGGTAAGGATAGGGCTCGCCGCCGCCGTTTACTACCGGCTTAGCGGCGTACGGTCAGCGGGCCGGTTGTGTCTCGGCGGGCTGCTCGGGTACCCATCCCCGGATGAAGTGACAGGAGTAGTGACCCGAGTGCTTGTCGAAGTAATGCTGGTGATAGTCCTCGGCCGGCCAGAAATGCGGCGCGGGGACGATCTCAGTGACGATCGGCCGGTCGAAATACCGCTGCGCCTCTTCCTTGGATTTGCGTGCCGCCTTCTCCTGCTCCGGGTTGTGGAAGAAGATGACCGACCGGTACTGATGCCCGTGGTCTGGCCCCTGGCTGTTGAGCGTCGTCGGATCGTGCATGTTCCAGAAGGTGTTCAGGAGCTCCTCGTAAGTGACCCTGGAGGGATCGTAAGTGACCTCGACCGCCTCCGCATGACCCGTCCTGCCAGAGCAGACCTGCTCGTAAGTCGGGTTGTCGCGCGTGCCACCGGCATATCCGGACACTGCGTCGCTCACACCCGGCACCTCGTTGAACAGGTGCTCGACACCCCAGAAGCAACCGCCCGCAAAAGTAGCCTTTTCCATCTCATCTCCAGGATAGACCTTCAGATATCGGATACCTATGATGGCCCCGCACGATGACGGCGCCGGACGCTCCGCCACGCAAACGTCGATGGCTGCACCTGGCGACGGTAGACATCACGCCGCTGCGCCGCCATCGCGATTTCCGCCTGCTGTTCATCGGACGGCTGGTGTCGTTCTTCGGGACCATGATCACGTCGGTCGCAGTGCCGTACCAGGTGTACCTGCTTTCTCACAGTGTCCTTCTGGTCGGCACGCTTGGACTGGCCGAGCTGGCCGCCATCCTGATCTTTGCGCTGCTTGGCGGAGCGCTGGCAGACGCCACCGACCGGCGGCTGATGGTCCTGCTCAGCGAGGCCGGCTTGATGACCGGCAGCCTTCTGCTCGCCGGGGACTCGCTCCTTGCCCGACCTGTCCTGTGGCTGATCTTTGCCATCGTCGTGCTCCAGGGATCGTTCGATGCGCTCCAGCGACCGTCTCTTGACGCTTTGCTGCCCAGGCTCGTTGATCGCGACGAGCTGACGGCTGCCGCGGCGCTCGGCAGCGTACGCGGCACGCTGGGGATGATCGCGGGCCCCGCCATCGCCGGCGTGCTTATAGCGGTGGCCGGTCTGCCCGCGACGTATGTGGTGGACGTCGCGACTTTCGTGATCGGGTTGGCCTGCCTGACCCTGATGAAGGCGGTCCCGCCGCCTGCCGACGCCGAGCGCCCGAGCCTCCGGCGCGTCATCGAAGGCATTCAGTACGCGCGCAGCCGTCCCGAGTTGATCGGCACTTACGTCGTCGACATCGTGGCCATGCTGTTCGGCATGCCGATGGCCCTTTTCCCGGCCATCGCCCAGGGCCTTGGCGGCCCGAGCGTCCTGGGACTTCTTTACGCGGCACCATCGGTCGGCGCTTTCGCGTTCGCCGCAACGAGCGGGTGGACACGCAGAATCCACCGGCACGGCATGGGCGTGATCATCGCGGCGATCCTTTGGGGCGTCGCGATCATCGGGTTCGGCGTCGTCCCCGGCCTGGCCGCGGCCCTCGTCTTCCTTGCGCTCGCCGGAGCGGCAGACCTGATGAGCGGCGTGTTCCGATCGGTGATCTGGAACCAGACCATCCCCGATTCCTTGCGCGGGCGGCTGGCGTCCATCGAGCTGCTCAGCTATTCGGTCGGACCGACCTTGGGCAACTTCGAAGCCGGTGTCGTGGCGTCAATTTTCAGCATCCGGTTCTCGGTCGTCTCGGGTGGCGTCCTTTGCGTCGCCGGCTGCTTGCTGTGCGCGCTGGCCTTGCCGGCCTTCCGGCATTACGACGCTCGGCGCTACCATCAGGCGCCAGATCCAATTCCTGGCGACGTCAAGCGGGAGTAGCGATGAGCTCAGAACAAATCGTGGTCGCGCTGGCTGTGGTCACCGTGCTGCTCGCTCTGTGGGCCGCCGTATTTGCGACGCGGGCGGACAGGGCATCGCGGCGGGCGATCAAGCTCGCCGACGCCCGGTGGGAGGCGACGACCAGGCCCGTGCCTCATCTCACATTCATCGGCTCCCCGACCGCCGGTCAGCCGATCGAGCTCGAGGTGGAGAACCTGGGCGGGACGCTGACCGCCGGCGCGGTGATCGTGCAGGCGGCGGATGACCTCTACGCCGGGGAGCTGACCCTGCCCGAGAAAGCTCCGCCGCGCAGGATCATCCTGCAGCCCGCGATGAAGGCCTGGCAGCGCGCCGCCCAGCCGCGCTGCCTGCTCCTGGTCGCCCGTGATGTCAGCGGCAGGTGCTGGGACTGCGTGGACGAGAACAAGCCGATCAAGGATCCGCGCAAGTGGCTCGCCGGCCAGCTCAGGGAGCTGCGCCTGCAGGGCGTCGTCGACTTTCCGGGACTGACGGGGACTCCGAAGAGCTAAGTCCTACTCCTCGAGTCGCGCGTTCAGCTTCAGCGTGACGTTGCCATGGAGGGCCTTCGAGATTGGACACCCATCCTTGGCCGCCTCCGCCTCCTTCTGAAACCCGGCGGCGTCGATACCGGCAACTCGGCCGACCGTAGTGATGGTCACCGTGGTGATTCCGGTGCCAGGCACGAATTCCACCTCGGCTGTCGTGTTCAACCGTTCCACCTTGTGGCCGGCCTTGCTCAGGCCGTTGGAGAAGGCCATGGAGTAGCAAGCCGCGTGAGCCGCGGCGAGGAGCTCCTCTGGACTGGTCGCGCCGTGGTGCCGCTCGGCGCGGCTCGCCCACGTGACCGGGAACTCGTCGAACGTGCCGCTTGCCACCTTGACCCGACCTTTCCCACTGGGCAGGTCGCCCTCCCAGACCGCATCCGCCCGACTCACAGCCGCCATCGTTCACCTCCGTATCGGTAAGGACGGCTTGATTCGCCGCTCACCAAACGTACTACGTCCGGAAGTTGAACCCGATTCCACACTCGACTCGGCCCGGTCGCTTTACAAGTCTTAACGCGTAAATCTAAGGTGGCGTCAAGCCCGCGGCCTAGGCTGACCCCCTCATGAGCATTGGCATCGGTCCTCCACAGGTTTCGCCAGACGGCAAGTTCGTCTGGGATGGGCAGCAGTGGGCGCCGATCCCGTCGATGGAGGCCGCCCCACCCGAGGCGGCCACTCCCCTGTGGGAACGGCCGGCCCGGTCAGGGCCGAGCGTGTACCGGTACGGCGCCATGGGCGCCGTGGTGCTCGTGCTGGTGCTGGTCGTGTTGAACGCGACGAACATCATTCAGATCCCATGGCCGGGCGTCGGGAGTCCCACGGTGACGATGGTCCACGGGTCTCCGCAGCCGCTGGTCTCGGATTACACGCAGGCCAATCGCTTCCTGAGCCTGTCGCTTGAACCGGCGATTGCCAGTCTCGGGAACACCTTGCCGGCTGTGAACACCTCCTGCCCTGCGCCGCTGTCGAGCGGCTGTCGCGCCGCGATCAACGCAACCAACACGCAGATGCTGAACATCCTGTCGGTGATCGATCACGGGGGGATCCCGAACTGCATCGCGGTCGGCATGAAAGCGCTGCGCAACGACCTCCAGGACATGTCCGGCGGCATTGGCGTGGCTCTTCACGGATTCCAGGACAACAGTGCGGACGAGGTCAATACGGGCATCGCCCACTTCGCCATCGTCGCTCAATCGCTGCAGCCCGACGCCAACACAATCGACTCCGAGACGCCGACGTGCAGCCAGGTGATTCCCTCGTAGCGTCGTTTTCATCACCCGGCGTTTGCATGTGTTTCAAGAAATCAGTGCCAGCTTCTCGGCGCGCTGTCGAAATGCCACAAACGTCGTTATGACCCTCATGGAGCAAGCGCACAGGGAATGAGCATCAACGCCGCGGGAATCCTCACGTGGGCATCTCGCGCCTCAGGAATGCGTGCCGTCAGGCTCGGGGCCCTTGCGGTCCTGATCGCCGCCGCGATCGTCGTGTCGGCGATCCTGCAGGGCGACGTGCCGGATGTCGTGACCTCGGGCACCTTCTGGATCAGGCACGTCCTCCACCGGTACACGTACATGGCCAGCTACGGCCTTCTATATATAGAGGAGTCGGGCATCCCGCTTCCGGCTCCGGGCGACGTGTTCGTGATGTACGTCGGCGCGCACGTTCCGCGGAACCTCGCATCGTGGGTGGTCGCGTGGCTCGGCCTGGTCGGCGTGGTCGTGCTCGGCGCCACCAATCTCTTCTTCATCTCGAAACGATTTGGCCGGCGCATCGCCGAGGGCCGCTTTGGGGAAGTCGTCCACCTCAGCCCTGACCGGCTGCGGCGAGCGGAAGGGTGGTTCAACCGCTACGGTGTGGTCGCCATCATCTTCGGCCGTCACATCCCCGGGTTCAGGGTTCCGATCACGGTGGCAGCCGGCGTGCTGAAGATCAGCTACCCGGTGTTTGCGGCCAGCGTCGCCGTGTCGACAGCCATCTGGGCAGGCGTCGTCATGGTCATCGGCATCAACTTCGGCCCCCGAATGGAAGCGTTCTTGAACCTGCACCGCGAGACCTACTGGCTGTGGGCGGCCATCGTGCTCGTCATGATCGCGGTGATCGTGCACCGCATCCAGAAGGCAGCTCCCGCGGCGCCGGCCAGCTAATCGTTGACTGGAACTCGCTGGGCAAACTCGCTCAGCTCGTCCCGCCGTGAGGCCACCAACGCAAATTCCCGCTGCGGGCGATGCCGCAAGCCATCGATCTATGCATGGTCAGGGCAGTTAGCCGATCAGAAATGGGATCAGTCTGTGGCTGCTCCACCAGGAAAGCCGTCGTCCCCTTGGTCCTCACCTCCAACGCGAGCTACCAGCGCTGGTGCACGAGGGGCGCCACCTGTTCGCGATAGAGACCGGCCAGTCGCTCCATCGTCGCGGCCGGCACAGCGGCGAGATCCGCTGCTGCCGCGTTCGCTTGCGCCTGTTCCCGCGTCTTCGCTCCTGGGATCACGGTGCTGACCCCTTCGTTCATGAGGATCCAGCGCAGCGCCAGCTGGGCCATGGTCATACCCTTGGGAACCAGCGGGCGGATCTCGTCGACCACCTGCAGCGCGGTGTCATAGTCGACGCCGGCGAACGTCTCGCCGACGTCAAAGCTCTCCCCGTGCCGGTTGAAGTTGCGATGGTCGGTGGCTGCGAACTTCGTGTCCCGGCGGAATTTCCCTGACAGCAAACCCGAGGCGAGCGGAACCCGGGCGATCACCCCGACGTTGCGGTCCCGCGCCTCGCTCAGGAATCGATCGGCCGGGCGCTGCCGGAAGATGTTGAAGACGATCTGAACCGTGCTGACGTTTGGGTACTCGATCGCTTTGAGTCCCTCTTCGACCCTCTCGACGCTCACTCCGTAGCTTGCAATGCGACCGTCCTGGACGAAGCGGTCCATGGCGTCGAAGATGTCCGGCCGGTAGTAGATGTCGGTTGGCAGGGAGTGCAGCTGGACCAGGTCGAGCCGGTCCACGTCGAGGTTCTTGCGTGAGCGGTCGATCCAGGCGCCGAAGTTTTCGGGCGTGTACTCCGCGAGATCGAGCGGTGCGCGGCGGCCGATCTTGGTGGCCACCACGATCGGCTCCTCGTGCTCTTTGCGGAAGCGAGCAATGAGCCGTTCGCTCCTTCCATCGCCGTAGACGTCGGCCGTGTCGAAGAAGGTCACGCCGGCATCGGCTGCCGCGTGCAGGGCGGCGAGGCTTTCGTCATCGTCGACGTCACCCCAGCTGCCGCCGATGGCCCAAGCGCCGAAGCCGATGACGCTGACATCGAACCCTGTCTTGCCGAGGCGCCGCGACTGCATGCGAGAAGTAATGGTGCCGGATTCTCGTGAGAAGAGCTGCGCCGAGGCTCGCTAGAACCTCGGCGCATAAAACGCTACGCGTTGAAGAAGCTCGTTACTTCTTCTTCTTGGTGGCCTTCTTGACGGCCTTCTTAACGGCCTTCTTGACGGCTTTCTTCTTAGCGGCCATGTGCGTGGCACCTCCTCGCGTCTTGATAACGACCCGACCGGTTCAATGGTCGGGCGCGTTCGGTCTCACGCTGAGACTCGCCGCTGATTGTGCCTCACTGCGCGAAGACGTGCAACGACGATGCGTGAGAGGGTCATGCGGGCCACTCGGCATTTCCGCCTTGCAGCTCAAAGATGTAACGGGCTGGGGAGCGGTCCGCTGTGACCCACCATACACCTGAAAAGTCGAGGCGCACGACCCACCATCGGTAGCCACATCGGCGGGTCGTGGATCAACGGATCAGGCAGAAAAGAAATGACCCCAACGGATCGCCTCTCCGGCTTCGGACTCGGTCTTGCGACCAATTCCGACTCCGTCGAACGTGTCCCTCGGGGCCAAAACGAACAGTACTGGAAACAGCGCCGCGTGCCTATCGGTGTTTTTTCAGTAGCCAGGCTACTTAGGCGGGGAACCGGTCTCCTTTAGCCAAACCAGTACATTCCGGTCAGCGTATACGTGGGCGCGGCAACCGTACCGACCGCCATCGTCGCGTGGAATTCCCTCAACCTGCGGGTCCCGGTCCAGTACTCACAGTGGCCCGTTCCCGCGTTGGGTCTGGCGATGTAAAACGTTCACTGGCCAGTCGCGGTGCTCTTGGTCCATACCGGCGAATGCGAGGTCGGCGTCGGAATTCTCACCGGCATGTCCGTCGAGATCGCGGGCCGGATCGCCGATCGTGCACTTCCCGGCGAGGTGCTGGTATCGAACACGGTCCTTGACCTGATGGCGGGCTCAGGTGTTGTGTTCAGCAACCGCGGAAAGCTCCCCGCCGGGGATCGTCTGGCTGAATGGCAGCTCCATTCGGCGGCGCCGCTGCCGCCAAACCACGGCGAGGTCGCTACGCGGGCGGCGCGCTGACGCCCTCGACCAGACAAATCGGCGGCTGAGGTGGTCGCTAGAGCTCGATCAGGCCGAGACGTGCGGCGGCGATCACCGCCTGGAGTTTGGAATGCACGCGAAGCTTCTCGATCACGTGGGTCACGTGCCACTCGACCGTGTGCGGGGCGATGCCGAGACGCCGGGCCAGCGCCTGGGTGTCGTGGCCTTCGGCCAGCAGCCGCAGCACGTCGAGCTCCCGCGGGGTGAACTCGGCAATCAGCGTCTCCCGGGCCTGCTGCTGGTTCGCGATCATCCGCTGGCGTGCGATTGCCTTGGCGAACAGCCCGACAGGGATCAGGACCTCACCGACAGATGCCCTTCGGACCGCTTCGATGATCTCGTCATCCGTGGCGGCCTTGGTCAGGTAAGCGATCGCCCCGGCGTCGATGGCGTCGAGCAACGCATCCTCCGACTCCTCCGCGCTGTGGAACACGATCGCGGCGCCGGGAACGGCGGCCCGAATCTTGGCGGCGGCGACCGGCCCGCTCACGTCGGGAAGCCTGAAGTCCATCAGCACCACCGTTGGCTTCTCGAGGGCGGCGAGGATCGCCGCCTCGTCGCCGCGCCGTGCGATGCCGCAAACGGTCAGGTCGGTCTCGTTGTCCAGGACGCGTGCGATCGCCGAAGCAAGAAGCGGATGATCCTGGACCACGAGCACTCGCACCGGTGCAGCTGGGGATAGGTTCAAGCCAGTAACGTCAACGCTCCGCAGCCGGATGCGACAGGCACGAGCTGAAGCTATCCAAACCGCTTTCCGTTCACTGTGACCTGGGTCGCAGTCGTGACTTAAATCACAAAGGCGCGCACGATGGCGGCCAGGCGTCCTGGTTTCAAAACGCGGATCACTCCGGGCGCGGTTTCAACTATCCCCGCGACGCGGAGCTCTCTTAAGGCTCGGCTCATGACCTCGCGGGACGAGCCGATGGAATCGGCGAGATCGGCCTGTGTTGCCCTCACTTCGAGCCGGCCGACGTCGAGCAGAGACCTGCAAGCCCGATCGAGCAAGTCATACGCCATCCGCTCGGTGATGTTGCCGAGCGACCGGACGGCAATCAATCGATAGGCGTCACGAACCCGCATCGCCAGCTGCGTTGCGATTGCCGTGGAGACCTCGACGTCTGTCGCGGCCAGGTTGCGAACGTTGTCCAGGTCGAGAATCGTGAGCGTGGTATCGGTGACGGCTTGCATGAACAACCAGGGTGAATGGCCCATGACCGTGGTCCCACCAACGAGCTCTTTGGGACGGACGATGTTGATGGTCGCCTGTCTGCCATCCGGGAGGTTCCAGTACGAGCGCGCCAACCCCGACTCGATCAAGCAGGCAAAAGGCGGGCCAAGCGGGTGGATTGCGATCGCGCCCGCTGGATACTCAGCCCGAGCTGAACCACTAAGCAAACGACTCCGATTGATCGGCCCCAAAAGCGAGAGAAAGTCGACGGATGTCGATTGTTGATCCGGCGCACGGGAGCCACCTTCCGTATCCCAAGGAGAGACGCTTACTCGGTTCAACATCCCGACCTCATAGCCCACGAGTGCACAACCCTGCGCATGTCCGACTAGTTGAGAAACCCTCCGAGGTGCTGCGCGAACATGTCCGGGTGTGACTTGAGCACCCGAAGCATGATTTCGCCATTGAACTCGCGTGCGTCGTACTGACACAGCGACACCACAGGGAATCGCCTGCCCATGAGCTCGTAGGCTTCCTCGTAGCTCATCATCTCGGCTTCCGACGCGAACATCGGACGTTCGCAGACCATCTCGCCGACGACGCGCAGTACGGTGGGGCCGCCCGCGAGGGCATCGCCGAAGAGGCGTTCCCAAGTGGCGATGGCCTCCGCGATGGTCGCCCCAGGCCAGCCCACTATGGTCAGCCCGCCGCTGT
The DNA here is from genome assembly GCA_003151935.1 of Candidatus Dormiibacterota bacterium. GTDB lineage: Bacteria > Chloroflexota > Dormibacteria > Dormibacterales > Dormibacteraceae > Palsa-870. The sequence continues at coordinate 53,573 of PLYZ01000068.1, forward strand.
CTCTGGCCGTGACGAAATCGATGTTCTGTTCCTCGACGAGGGCCTTGTCATAGCGCTCCAGGACAGCACCGGTCGCGGCGAGGAAGCAGTGCTGGCCGGCCCGAAGCCCGTCGGCAAGGAAGGGAACCGACAGCCGCAGGCCGCCGAGATCCGTGCTGTAGATGGGGGCGAGATGACTTCTCAAGGGAACCGACGCCCCACCGACGTTGACCGTCGCGACTTGAGCGAAGGCGGCCCGCGAGTCGCCGCCAGGTTGGCCCAGGAACCGTGCGAGGTCGCCCGGCGCAAAACGCCGCTCGCGACGCCGCCCCACCCGCTGTGCAACCAGCAGGCCGGCATCGCTCCAGCGGCGAATTGACGCTTCGCTCACCCTCAGGTACTGAGCGGCCTCCCTCGTGTTCAGCAGAGCATCACTTACCATGACTTTATGTACCAATGAGGACACTATTATACAGTCCTGCATAGCAAAGGTTGTACCGCGTACCCGCGAGAGTTCAAATCGAGGGAGCTCGTCCTAACTAAAACTTACAGCCCTTAACCGCCTGCGCTCAGGGATCCTGCCGTTTCCGCGTTACGCCTTTAGTTATGCGCCCGATCCTCGAGTTCTCCGCCGTGACTCGAGCGTATGGACCGCGCCTTGCGCTCGATGACGTCCACCTGGCCCTGGAGCCGGGTGAGCTGGCGTTTCTCGTGGGCCCGAGCGGAGCGGGCAAAACCACCCTGCTGAAGCTGATCAATCGTGAGATCCGTCCCACCGCGGGCGAGGTCTGGGTCGACGGCATCGCGGCGCACACCTTGAAGACATCGCGCGTCTCCGAGCTGCGGCGCCACGTAGGCGTCGTCTTCCAGGACTTCAAGCTTCTGCCTCGGCTCACCGCAAAGGAGAACGTCGCCCTAGCCCTCCAGGTCGGCGACCTGCGCATCTCAGATGAGGAGGCTTCGGAGCGGGCCATGGACGCGTTGGAGGCGGTGGGGCTCGGCGATCGCGGCGGCGCTTTCCCTCAGCAGCTTTCGGGCGGGCAGCAGCAGCGCGTCGCGGTGGCGCGGGCGGTGGTCGGTCAGCCACGCCTTCTCATCGCGGACGAGCCAACGGGCAACCTGGACCTGGAAACGTCGTGGCAGATGATGGACCTGTTCGCTGACATTGCCACCTTTGGCACCGCGGTCCTCATCGCGACCCATAACGTCGAGATCGTGACTCGCCTTCAGCGACGCGTGATGACCCTCGTGCAGGGCCGCCTTGTGCGCGACCAGCCGGCGGGCCGGATCGGGAGGATGGCATGGCTGGCGTCGTCGTGAAGGCGCGCTTCCCGCGGCGGCAGATTGTTCAGGTGGTCGTCGCCAACGTGTTCCGCTACCTGTTCCGCGGCGCGGCTCGCAACTGGATCCGGAACATAGGCAGCAGCGCGCCGGCGCTTAGCTCGATGACGCTGCTTCTTCTGCTGTCCGGCCTGGTCGGCCTGGCTGGTTTCGCGCTCCACAACCTCGAGCAGGTACAGGCCGGCCAGGCTTCGCTGCTGCACGTATACATGCGCGACGGCGTTCCCTCGGCCGACGTCGACTCGCTTTGGGATCGACTTGCGAAAGACCCGCGCGTCGCGAGCGTCACGTACGTGACCAAATCGGAAGCACTCGCACGCGCTCAAACCATTCCTGGACTGCCTCAGCTCGCCGCGGCCAGCGACGGAAATCCCTTCCCGGCCAGCCTCGATGTGCGCGTGAAGAGCATCAACGATGCGGCTGCAATCGACAGCCTGGTGCGCACCGACATCGCCGTCGACGCACTTGATCCCACTTCGTATGACCGCGGCGCTTACCAGCGCATCCAGGCGGTGCTGTTCGGCCTCGCCGTGGCCGGCACTGCTTTCCTGCTGCTGCTTGGGTTCGTTGCGGTCACGGTGACCATCAACAGCATTCGCGCCGCGATCCACTCGAGGCGAGACGAGGTCACGATCATGCAGCTGGTGGGCGCTCCACGCTGGATGGTGCGCGGGCCGTTCGTCGTCGAAGGCGCCATCACCGGTGCCCTGTCCGGGGCGCTTGCCGGTCTGATCACGTTCGGGCTGGCGATGGCCGGGATGGCGGCGGGGTCAGCGTCATTCACCCAGTTCGCGCCCGGCGTCAGCGTCACGGTGGTGNNTGATCGGCGTGCGGCGGCACCTCGAGTCGTGAAGAGTCCCTTCAGAGGGTTCCTGATGGCGCTTGGCGTGGCCCTGCTCGTGCTCGGCACCGCACCTTCCGGAGTGAGCGCGGACGCCAACTCCCCGGATCCTCAGCAGCAGATGGCACTGATCGACCAGATCCGGGCTCAGCTCGGGAGCAACCTCGCGGACGCGCTGGCCGCGCAGCAGCAGCTGAAGCAGTCGCTCGTGGACAACGCCGCGCAGCAGCAGGTCCTTCAGGGACAGATTGCCGACGTCGCGGCAAAGATCGCCGACCTGGACGTGCAGATCGCCGACGCTCAGCGACAGGAGGCTTTGCTCACGCTGCAAATCGCAGCCGAGCGTGAGCAGCTGCGGCAGCTGGCGCGCGCCATCTACCAGCAGCCGGGATCCGTGCTGGTGGTCATCGCCGAGGCGCAGAGCTTGAGCGACCTGCTGACCCGGGTCGCCGACCTCAACGTGGCCGGCACGCGCGCGTCAGAGCTCAAAGCTTCGCTGGCGCGCGATCTGACCACGCTTGAAGTCCAGCGCCAGAAGGAGCAGGCCGCGCGCGCCGAGCAGGTCAAGCAACAAGACCAGCTGACCGCCGAGCTGGCCCAGCTCCAGGTCTTGCAGGCACAGCAAGAAAGCTCGGTGGCCCAACTGCAGGTGAAGATCGCCGAGACGCAGGGCGAACTCTATCTGCTCAGCAGGCAGTCCACTCAGCTGGCGCAGCAGATCACCGACATGCTGCAGCAGCAGGAGGACGCGATCATCTCGGCCGCCATGCAGGCGGTCTGGACGCAGGTGCAGCTGTGGAGCCAATCGAACAACGTCGGCCAGATCCAGGCCAGTGCGGGTCATTCGACCAAATACCGCTTCATCTGGCCCGAGCCGCAGGCCCAGGTCTCGCAGGGCTTCGGCCCGAGCACGTTCTGGTTCGAGCCCGCCTACGGCCAGTACCCTCATTTCCACACCGGCATCGACATGGTTGAGCCGTTCGGCTCGCCGGTCTACGCGGCCGACGACGGCGTGGTGGCGCTGGTCGGCAGCTCGAGCAGCGGCTACGGCAATTACGTCGTGATCGCGCACTCGGGCGGGCCGGACACGCTTTACGGCCACCTCTCGACGGCGCTGGTCAAGGTCGGCCAGGCGGTTATCCAGGGCCAGCCGGTCGGGCTGGAAGGATCGACCGGGAACTCAACCGGCCCGCATCTGCACTTCGAGCTGCGGATCAACCAGAGGCCCGTCGACCCGATGCTGTACCTGCCGCCCGGCCCACCTTCAGCGTTCAAGGGCTAGACAGGCGGGCGTAGACAGGGGCTCCGTTTCGGCGCAGGATCTCGACCTCCCACCCAGGTGCTTGGCCTGTCTAACTGCTCACAGTGGCGAGGTCAGCTCCAGCTGGATGTTGTCGGGATCGCGGAACGGCAGCACGCAGATGCCGAACGAGTTCAGCTCTCTGACCTCTCCGCGAGGCACACCACGCTCGTCGAGCACCCGGATGGCTTCGTTGAGCGCCGCCCGGCTCTCCACACTGAAGCTCAGGTGGTCGAGGCCCACCCGGTTCTCATCGAAGTGGTCACCCTTGGCAGCCACCGGCCGGAGTCCGAGCAGGTAGTTGCCCCTCGCCATCACGATTCCGCCCCAGAGCACGGGGTAGCTCGGGTCGGACTTGGGGTCGTCCGACTCGGGGGCTTCGGCCGCCACGTTGAATCCCAAGACCCCGGTGTAGAACTCGCGACTCCGCCCGATGTCGGTGACGGTCAGCCGCAGGTGATGGATTCCACCCAGCTCGATCTGCCCAGCCATGTGTTTCCCCCATTGACGCACGACGGCGCGGACCTCTACGCGGATGCCGCAGAGCCTTGGCTCCTGCTCATTATCGAAGGCTAGGTGGGAGATTTGACACCCGGCTTCTGGCGTAGGCCCGGCGCCTGGACCAGGGCTCGCGCAAACAGCGGAAGCGCAAGGGTCAGGAGGGTTGCGCTGCTCACAAGTGCAGCGCGGATCGAAATCCCTGACGCGACGACGCCGATGATCGGTCCTCCGACGATCTGCCCGAGTGCGTCAGCCTGGCCATCGACTGAGAACAGCGTCGCGCGGTTGGCAGAATCGAGCGAGCGATTGAGCCAGGCGCGCTGCACCGGCGAGAACGCCTGTCGCATGACATTCGCGGCCCAAAAGAGCGCGATTGCGAGATAGAGATTCCCCGCCAGGGCAAAACCGGCCAGGGCCGACGCTCGAACTGCTGTGAACGCGAACAGCAATCGCGCCACGTGCGAATGGTTTTCCAGGTCGAGCCGCCGCCGGATCGCCCAGGTGGTTGCAATGCCGATCAGCGCAGACCCACCACTGATCAGGCCAAACCAAAGCACGGGCGAAAGACCGGCGAAGCTCGGCAGCCCGACATCCCTCAGAAAGTGGACCTGGTACAACCGATCGACACCCTCGCCCGACAGGCCGACGACCACAGTGATCGCAAGGATCGTCAGTATCAACGGCCGGCTGCGCAGCGAGGTGATTGACGAACGAGCGCCCGCGGCCATGGCGGCCAGGCTCCCTCTGGCCTCACGCGGAATTGCATTGAAACCGGCCTCGGTCATCGCAAAGAAGAGGTAGACGCCCAGGAGCACGAGGAGCGCGCCTCCGACCAGGATCGGAAGGTTCAGACGGATCGACGCCAGGCCGACTCCGACGAAGATCCCAATCAGGCCTGCGACCTGTCCGATCTGCGAGGCTCGCAGGAAGAGGCGGCCCGCCGGCTCCTGGCCGACCTCATCGGTGATCCAGGCGTCTTCGGCGCCGTCTGATAGCGTCGCGCCAATTCCCCAAACGACCTGGGAAACAAGGATCGACGTGAACTGCGGGATTGAGCCCTCGAGGATGAAGCCGGCTCCTACGAGGCTGCACCCGGCGGCCACGGCCCAGCGGCGGCTGAAGGCGTCGGCGAAAAGGCCGGTCGGGACTTGAAAGACGAGGCAGGTGAGCTCCAACACGCTGCCCACCAAGAGCAGTCGGAGGGGATCCAGGTGAGCCACCTGGACCTGATAGACGAGGTTCGTGACCGCAAGCATGCTGAAGAAAAGGGGCCAGCCCGCGCACAGGACGAGATAGACGGCAGTCGGGTCTTTGGAACGAATGGACAACTGGACGGTCTCCTCCCGCCGGCCCGAGGGCGCGGCGAATCAATCCGTGATCGGGAGGAAACTCCAGCAGTAGGGCCCGGAGGCCGGGAGGCTAGAGGTCTCCCGCGACGTCGAGGACGTTCGCGGGTGCCTTCATGAACCGGAATCCTAGCCGGAATTCGCGCAAGTTGGTGCGTAACCATTCACCAGGCTCGAAGTGTTGAACACGTGATGTCTGGAGAAGCCTTCTCTCACATCGGACAGCTGTCCTCGGACGGTAAGTGGCGCTGGGACGGTGCGGCTTGGCGCTCGGTGGCGACGGAGAGCAATTCTCGCTCCCTTCCCCACTGGCTCAATCTCCAGCTGAAGGACAGAGCAACTTGGCTCACGTTGGCCGCCGCGTTGGCTGTGGGCCTGACCGCCGACCAAGCGCTTCGCGTCGGAACCTTTGGGTTGGCGGCGTCTCTAACACTGGCATTGATCGGTCTCGCTCTGGTCTTTGCCGGGCGCATCGCGACGCCCCAGTCTCGGATGTTGGTGGGCGTTTCAGCCCTGTTCGCTGCCTGGCTGACGGTGCGCGCGAGCCCATGGCTGCTCTGGCCGGACCTGGCGATGTCGTTCGCGCTCGTTGGTCTGGCGGCATGTGTCGCGACACGTGGTTCGCTTCTCGACATGGGGATCGCCGAAGCAGGCGCCCATTCAGCTCGCGTGGTAATGAACGGCGTGGCAGGAGCTAAGTTCGCGATCGCGCCGCTCGTGCGAGCTCGGAGGCGGCCGGCGCTCGTCGCCCCCATTGCACGCGGCGTGCTCATCGCCGCGCCGATCGCGGCTCTCGTGTCCGCATTGCTCGCCGCGGCTGATCCGGTTTTCGCCTCGTTCTTCAACCTCAACTTCGACTTCGGCCAGTTGACTATTGACGCCACGTTCGTGGCAGCCGGTGCGCTTGTCGCGGCGGGCTTGCTGCGGCTAGCCGCGGCCGAGCCGCTTGCTCGGGTGGATGGTCCCGCGTGGCGGCTGGGTTCGGTTGAGGGGCTGGTCGTGCTTGCGGTGCTCGACGCAGTCTTCGCGGCCTTTGCGGTAGCCCAGGCCATCGCGGCGGCCGGGGCAGCGCGCGACGCGCTCCGGACTGCCGGAGTCACGTATGCCGATTACGCGCGATCCGGATTCTTCCAGCTGCTCTGGGTCGCCGGAATCACCGCCGTCGTCCTCATTTTGTTCAGCCGGATCACAAGACTGGCCGAGCGGACCACCAAAAGAGCCTTTCAAGTCCTCTCGCTGATTGCGATCGGACTGACCCTTCTCATCGTTTTCGTCGCATTCCAGCGCCTGCAGCTTTACGAGGAGGCGTACGGCTTCACGATGCTGCGGCTCTACAGCCACATCTTCGCGGTCTGGATCGGGCTGATCTTCCTGCTGCTGGCCGCGGACTTCGCCGGCTTCTTCAAGCGGCGACGGTGGTTGGTCGGAGCCACATGCGCATCCGCGATGGCCGTGCTGATGGCTCTGAACGTGGTCAACCCTGAGGCATTCGTGGTCTCGCTCAACATCGACTGGGCCCAAACCACTCACAACGTTGATACGCAGTACCTTGCCACGCTGTCGAGCGACGCCACTCCAGCCTTACTCGCCTCAGAGTCACCAGACATCACGCGCATCGCGTGCGCGGGCCCGTACACGTATTCGGTCAGCGCAGCGGCATTTAACTGGTCGGATGCGACCGCCGCTTCGTTGCGCCGCGCACGCTGCTGAAGCTGTCAAGATCGCGGCGTGAGCAGGATCAGGATCGCGGTCGGCGCCTTGAAGTTCGGGGCGCGGCTGGAGACTGAGCTGGCGCCCAAGAGTTGCGCGAGGTTCACCGCCATGCTGCCGCTCAAGACCCGCATCATGCAGGCGCGCTGGAGTGGAGAGGCGGCCTGGATCCCGTTTGGCGACCTCGCGCTGGACCTCGGCTACGAGAACCACACGAGCTACCCCGCGCCCGGCCATCTTCTGCTCTATCCCGGCGGCATCAGCGAAACGGAGATCTTGTTTCCCTACGGCGCGACGGTTTTCGCAAGCAAGATGGGCCAGCTCGCCGGCAACCATTTCGCGACCATCGAGGATGGAGCCGAGCACCTGGCCGCGTTTGGGAAGCTCGTCCTGTGGGAAGGCGCGCAGGACATCACGTTCGAAGCCGGCTGACCTTGGGTCGTGACGCGGCGGCGGTCATGAATCGCTGCGACGAGCTGGCGACATGCACCGAGGAGCCTGACCGGCTGACCAGGCCATTCGCGTCGGACGCCATCGGGCGCGCTGACGAGCACATCACCACATGGATGCGGGCGGCGGGCATGACTGCCCGCCGGGACAACATGGGCAACTTGCGAGGGCGGTACGAAGGAGCGCCTGGGAGCACGGCGACCCTGCTCCTCGGGTCGCACGTCGACTCCGTCCGTGACGCCGGCAAGTACGACGGCCCGCTTGGTGTGCTGGTCGCGATCGCGGCCGTGCAGGCCCTCCACGATCGTGACGTGCGGCTGCCATTCGCGATCGAGGTGGTCGGGTTCGCGGATGAGGAGGGCCTTCGTTACGGCACCACATATTTAGGGAGCAGGGCGCTGGCCGGCACCTTTGACGAGGCGGAGCTCGACCGCGCCGACGCTCGGGGAGTGACGATGGCAGAGGCGATCCTCGCCTTCGGAGGCGACCCGAACAGGATTGCGGATGATCGCTGGAGCGGAGGGACGCTGCTCGGCTACTGCGAGGTCCACATCGAGCAGGGTCCGGTGCTTGAGGCTCGCGACCTCCCGGTCGGGCTCGTGTCAGCCATTGCCGGCCAGTCGCGTCACAGCCTCACGTTCACCGGTGTGGCCGCCCATGCGGGCACCACGCCGATGGGTAGCCGTAAGGACGCGCTGGCCGCAGCGGCCGTGTTCGTGCAGGCGGTCGAGGCCTATGCCGGCAGCCACGAGGGACTGGTTGCCACGGTCGGGCAGCTCATCGTGCAGCCCGGCGCGGCAAACGTCGTCCCGGGCGAGGTCACGCTGACCCTGGACATCCGGCACGCGGTCGACGCTGACCGCATCCTCGCTTCGGAGCGCCTGCTCGATGACGCCGCCAGGATTGCGACGCGCAGGAGCATCGCAGTGACGACCACGCAGGTCAGTGACAACGCGAGCGTCGCTTGCTCTCCCCGGCTGACCTCGTCGCTCTCGCAAGCGGTCCGGGATCTTGGTCACCCCGCGATTCAGCTGGCGAGTGGCGCGGGGCATGACGCTGTCGTGATGGCCGGGCTCACCGAGATCGCGATGCTCTTCGTGCGTTGCAAAGGCGGCATCAGCCACCATCCCGACGAGTCGGTAGCCGAAGCCGACGTGGCGGTCGCGATCGGCGTCCTTGGCCGATTCCTGGACCTGCTGGCGGCCGGCCAATGAGCCGGCTGGTTATCCGCGGCGGCCGCGCCGTCACCGCGGCCGGAGCCGCCGCGGTGGACATCGAGGTCACCGACGGCACGATCTCAGCGATCGGACCCGGCGTTGGTTCGGCCCGCGAGGAGATCGACGCGACCGGCCTGCACGTCCTGCCTGGCGGAATCGACTCGCACGTTCATTTCAACGAGCCCGGGCACGCGGACTGGGAGACGATCGCGAACGGCTGTGCCGCGCTGGCGGCAGGAGGCTACAGCGCCTTCGTCGACATGCCGCTCAACAGCCTCCCGGTCACCATCGATGGCGAATCATTTGACGCGAAGGTGAAAGCATTGAGCGCGTCATCCAGCCTCGATTTCGGGCTGTGGGGCGGCCTGGTGCCGGGCAATCTCGACCAGCTCGAGGCGCTCCACGCACGCGGAGCGTTGGGATTCAAGGCGTTCATGTGCGCGAGCGGGCTCGACCAGTTTCCCGCGTGCGACGACCGCGCGCTGCTCGAAGGCATGCGGAGGATCGCCGCTCTCGGGTCCATCCTCCTGCTGCACGCAGAAGATCCGCATGTGGTCGACGCACTCACCCGCGAGGCGATCGCCGAGGGCAGAACGGCCGCGCGCGACTTCATCCGCTCGCGACCCGCAGCGGCCGAGCTGGATGCCATCTCCCGCGCGATCCATTTCTCCGGCGAAGCCGGCTGCCCCATCCACATCGTTCACGTGAGCACAGTCGAAGGAGTCCGCCGGATCTTGGAGGCCCGGGCACAAGGCACTGATGTGAGCGGCGAGACCTGCCCGCACTACCTTCTCTATACGGAGGACGAGCTCGAGCCCCTCGGTGGACTCGGCAAGTGCGCCCCGCCATTCCGGACAGGCGCCGATCGCGAAGGGCTGTGGGCGATGATCGCCGGCGGCAGCCTGGACATGATTGTTTCCGACCATTCGCCCAGCTCGCCCGAGCTAAAGCGCGGCGAGGACTTCTTCAAGCTGTGGGGCGGCATCTCGGGGTGTCAATCGACTCGCCAGCTGCTGCTCCATGGAGCGCTTATGCGATCGATAGACGTGTCGGTGATCGCGGCAGCCACGGCGACGAACGTTGCGCGGCGCTTCGGGCTTGCCCGCAAGGGTGAGATCGCACTGGGCTGCGACGCCGACCTGTGGCTCGTCGACCTTTCGCACGAGTCTGCGGTCCGGACCGAGGACCTTCTCTACCTGCACCCCGTCAGCGCGCACGTGGGACAGCCAATCCGCGGTCGCACCGTGCGAACTCTGGTCCGCGGCGCCACGGTCTTCGCAGAAGGCCGCGCGGTTGCCGGGACCGCTGGCCGCCAGCTCACCCGCACACCCTAAGGACGCGCGCCACATGATTGCCCCGTGAAGCTGTTGATCACGGGCGCCGGCGGAAAGGTGGGCTCCATGCTCCGCGACGGACTTCGCGGCAGCCTGGCGGGCCAGATACGCCTACTCGACCTCGACCCCATCCAACCTGGAATTGACGAAGAGGTCGTATTGGGAGACATCACCGACCTCGCCGTGGTGCGCCAGGCGATCTCTGGCTGTGACGCGTGCGTCCATCTGGCCGCCATTCCGGTCGAAGCGGCCTTCGGCAAGATCCTCCACACGAACATCCAGGGCACCTGGGCGGTGTTCGAGGCCGCTCGCCTCGAGGGCTGCCCGAGAGTTGTCTTCGCCTCTTCCAACCATACAACCGGCTACTACTCGATCCACGATCGCATTGGACCCGAAAATCCCGGCCGCCCCGATAGCTACTACGGAGCAAGCAAGCTGTTCGGCGAAGCGCTGGGCAGTCTCTACCACGACAAGTTCGGAATGTGCGTGGCCTGTATCCGGATTGGTTCTGCCCTCCCCCGTCCCATCGATGAGCGACATCTCGCAACCTGGCTCTCGCCAGGTGACCTGACGCGCCTCGTGGCCGCATGCCTCACATCACCAGAGCTCGGTTTCGCGATCGTTTACGGCGCCTCCGCGAACAAGCGCGGCTGGTGGGATCTCGAGCCAGGTCGCAGGCTTGGCTATGAGCGGCAGGACGATGCAGAGACGTTCGCGGCCGAAATCGAGCCCGGGCCTTCATTCGAGTTCCAGGGCGGAAGCGGTTTCACTCGACCCGGCACCACGCCATGAGCGGCCGCCGCTTTCACCATCGTCCCGTGTTCGGCTCGAACCGCGGCTCGATCTGCCGCATGTAGCCTGTGTCGTCGCGCCGGACCAGACCGCAATCGAGGTATGCCTTGTGCATCCGCTTCAGCACGCGCCGATCGAGCTCGACGCCCAGTCCAGGGCCCTCCGGAACGGAAACGGCACCGTCAGCGAAGCCAAGCGTCCCCGCTACAACGACATCCTCCTCCAGCCAGGGGTAATGGGTATCGAGCGCATGGCTCATGTAGGGCGTGGCCGCGCCGAGATGAACCATCGCGGCCAGGCTGATGCCCAGATGAGTGTTGGAGTGCATGGAAATGCCCAGGCCAAAGGCCTGGCAAAGAGTTGAAAGTGACTGGCTGAGCCGCAGACCGCCCCAGAAATGGTGGTCGGACAGCACTATTTTGACGGCACCGAGCCGGATGGCTTCGGGAATGTCTTCCCAGCTGACGACGCACATATTCGTCGCGAGAGGCATCGGAGCCCGCCTGGCGACCTCGGCCATTCCGGCAAGTCCCGGGGTTGGGTCCTCGAGGTATTCAAGGACTCCATCCAGCGCCTCGGCGACATTCACTGCCGTGCCCACCTGCCAGGCAGCATTTGGGTCCAGACGCAACGGATGCGTAGGAAACGCCTCACGTAGCGCCCGGATCGCCTCGATCTCCTCGTTCGGTGGAAAGACGCCGCCCTTGAGCTTGATCGACCGGAAGCCGAACCGCTCGATCATCTCTCGAGCCTGCGCGACGATGCCCTGGGGGTCGATCGCTTCACCCCAAGCGTCTGCCTCGCCGCCGGGATGCCGATCCCACTTGTAAAAGAGGTAGGCGGCAAAGGGCACGTCTCGCCGAGTGGCGCCGCCGAGCAGTTCGCACACTGGGCGATTCAGGGCCCGGCCCTGGGCATCGAGGCACGCGACCTCAAGGGCAGAATAGATCGAGAGCCGGGTCTTCAGAGATGACGACTTCCCGATCAGACCGTGGGCGTCGCGAGTAACACGGTCGCCGATCGCCACGTCCACCCGCGCGCGGACGGCGTTCAAATCGAATACGTCGGCACCGACAACGGCTTCGGCCGCGATTTCGAGCAGCTGCACGAAGTCCGCATCACCATAGGACTCGCCGAGCCCAACTGCTCCGTCTTCGCAGCGGAGCTCGATGATGCTCCGAAGGGCCCACGGCTGATGGACACCGACACAGTTGAGCAGTGGGGGGTCGCGGAAGGCGACCGGCGTCACCGTGGCCTCGCGGATGACCAGACTGCTACTCGAGCTTTTCGTCACGATCGCTCCACGGGAGTGCTGTCCGGTCCGGGATCTCTGTTGGAATCACACGACTGATTATCACCAAGGAGCCAGATCTGCCGACCTTTCGACGCATGCCGGATGAGGTTCGCGGCCAAGATCAATGGTCCGATTTCGGGGCTGCTCACTGAATTCCGGACCCACTTGTTGTACGTCCAGTTGCTCTAGAGCTAATAATTAACCTGATGACAAAGATATCGCCGTCCACGAGACTGAACGGACGCGACCCGGCGACCAGCTCGCGTGAAGTGGTCCGAGCGGTGGCTGACCTGGTGAGCTTGATCGAACCACGCCTCCTCGGCCTGTGGCGGGAAGCCGGAATGACACTGTCTCAGCGGCGGGTCCTCCGCTGGTTGCGGGAGGGGCCGCGATCGGCCGGCGAGGTCGCGGCAGGGCTTGGGATCTCCTCCCCCTCTCTGACCAGGATGCTCACGAAGCTCGAACGGCGCGGCCTCATCGTTCGCGCTCTCGATACCCGCGATCGCCGCCGGATCCTGGTTGCGCTGACCGCTCAGGGCAGGCGTTCGCTCGAGGACCACCGGGTTTTCTCAGGCACCTCGCTTGTGCTGGCGGCCAAGAGACTCAGCTCGACCGAGCAGCGGAACTTGACTGAGAGCGTGGGCACGCTCGTCCGCCTGGCTCGAGAGCTTGAAAGCGGGGATGCCGGTGACTGAAGAGTCCGAGCCGCTCGCCGTCGAGGCCATCGATATCAGCAAACGATTCAAGGACGTCGTGGCCGTCGACCGCGTGAGCTTCGAGGTGCGCCCCGGAGAGGTGTTTGGATTGCTCGGGCCAAACGGCGCCGGCAAGACCACCACCATCAGAGTCCTTGTCACCCTGCTGCCTCCCGATTCGGGTCAGGCCAGGATCTTTGGCCTCGACGCCGTGAGCCAGACCATGGCCGTCCGCCGGCTGATCGGATACGTGCCTCAGCAGCTTTCTGCCGATGGGTCGCTCACGGGCTGGGAGAACGTCATGCTCTTCGCCCGCCTGTACGACCTGCCCCGTCGCAACCGCAAGGCTGCGGTGGCCGAGTCGCTCGAGCTCATGGGTATCGCGGATGCTCGGGACCGGCTCGTGTCGACCTATTCGGGCGGGATGGTGCGACGCCTGGAGCTGGCCCAGGCATTGATCAACCGGCCGCGGCTCCTGGTTCTCGATGAGCCGACGATCGGACTCGATCCGATTGCCCGAACCGAAGTCTGGGAGCGTGTCCTCAGCCTCCGGCAGGAGGCCGGGACATCCATTCTGCTGACCACTCATTACATGGAAGAGGCCGACCAGCTCTGCGACCGCCTGGCGCTGATGCACCACGGCCGTATCCAGGCCAGCGGCACGCCGGCAGAGCTGAAGGCGTCGATCGGCGCCGAGGCGACCCTGGAGGACGTCTTTCGCCACTATGCCGGCGAGCATCTCGTCGACGAAGGAGGGAGCTTCAAGGATGTACGGGCAGTTCGCCGTACCGCGCGCCGGCTGGGCTGATCCCGGGCGCGCCGCAGCCTGGTGGCGCCTGCTCGTCAGCCGCATTCTGACCTTCTGCTGGGTCGAGGTCGCCAAGATCCGCCACGACCGTACAGAGCTCTACACGCGCGCGATCCAGCCCGCGCTGTGGCTGGTGATCTTTGGGGAAACCTTTTCCGCCCTTCATGCGATCCCGTCCGGCGGCCGGCCCTACCTGGACTTCATGGCACCCGGAGTCATCGCTCAGTCAGCACTGTTCGTCGCGATCTTCTATGGCATCCAGATCATCTGGGAGCGTGACGCGGGCATCTTGACCAAGCTCCTGGCGACGCCGACGCCGGCTGCGGCCCTGATCGCCGGCAAGGCGTTCGGGGCGAGCGTGCGCAGCCTTTTGCAGGCTTCTGTCGTGGTCGTGCTGTCTGCTCTGCTCGGGGTTCACATGCCGCTCAATCCCCTGAACTACGCGGTGGCGATCGTGGTCATCGTGCTGGGGGCGGCATTCTTTTCCACTCTGTCGCTGACCATTGCCGGGATCGTCCTCAATCGCGACCGGCTGATGGGCATCGGCCAGGCGATCACCATGCCGCTCTTCTTCGCCTCGAATGCCCTCTACCCGATCAGCGTCATGCCTTGGTGGCTTCAGACCCTGAGCACGATCAATCCACTTCGTTACGAGATCGACGCATTGCGCGGATTGCTCATCGGCACCCCCAGCAACCTGCCGGAGGACTTCGCCGTCTTGGTCGTCGCCTGCGTGCTGGGCATCACGACCTCATCGCGACTCCTGCGCCGGCTGACCCAGTAAGGGATGGGCACGGCGCCCTGAATTGCGGTTGTAGTCGGCGCTCTAGTGAGTCAGCGAGACGGTCGAGCGCCTTCGTTTCTCTGAGACTTCGGCCGCCACCGTCGCTCCTGCACCATCACGAACTCGAGAATCTCATCCAGCTGTGCTTTCAAGTCGGTACAAGCTTCAGTAGATGAGGGCGCATCGTCGCGAACTGCCTCGCTTTGCGGCACGGCCGCGCCGGCGAGACAGGCCCAAACCGAGATCCACTGATCCAGCAGCTTTATCAGCCGATTCATCGTGGCTCGACTCTTCGCTACCTCCGAGTCGAGTCAAGTCTACTCACGGGCAGACCGCGTGACCGTCGCTCCGAAACTACGCGGACCATGGCCCCTTCCAATTCGGGGCCGGCGATCACTCCCGACCTGGCGAAGCTCTCAGCGGTCGCGCTCTCGAAGGCGCTTGCTCTCGGCGGAGATATCGCGCGCAATCAGCTCTTCGTCGCCCGTGAGCAGCCGCCCGTCTCGCACCACCACCTTGCCGTTGACGACGACGGCCTCGGCACGAGCGGGCGGGGCGAGGGCAATGGCGGCCAGCGGGTCGTCGATGCCCGCATGCGCAAGGTCGTCAAGGCGAAAAAAGGCGACGTCGGCGCACTTGCCGGTCTCCAGGGTGCCGCAGTCGTCGCGTCCAAGGCATGCGGCGCCGCCGGCCGTCGCCAGCCGCCACGCACCTCGAGCATCGAGCGCGGTTGCCGCGTCCAACCCGCCCTGGATCGCCGCCCGCCCTCGCGCCAGGAGCAGCGCCTGGTGCAGCTCCATCGCGAGATTAGAATCCTCGTTGCTGGCCGCCCCGTCGACGCCCAGGCCCACCTTGGCGCCCGCGCGCACGAGGTCCGCCACGCGGCACAGGCCGGCCCCGAGGCGCAGGTTGCTCGAAGGGCAGTGCGCCACGCCCGTACCGGTGGCCGCGACATTGGCCACCTCCTTGTCATTGAAATGGATGCCGTGCGCGTACCAGACGTCTTCGCCGGTCCAGCCCAGATCGTCCATGAGCTCGAGCGGACGCTTTCCGAATCGCTCGACGCAGAATCGCTCCTCGTCCAGCGTCTCGGCGAGGTGGGTGTGCAGCCTCACGCCGTGGCGGCGGGCCAGCGCGGCCGACTCGCGCATCAGCTCGGGACTCACGGAGAACGGTGAGCACGGCGCCACCACCACCCGGCACATCGCGCCGGGCGTCGGGTCGTGAAAACGGTGGATCATCGCCTCGGTATCCGCGAGGATCGCGTCCTCGTCCTCGACCACGCTGTCGGGCGGAAGGCCGCCCCTGGATTCGCCGAGCGACATTGAGCCGCGACACGGATGAAAGCGCAGGCCGAGCTCGCTCGCGGTCTCAACCAGCGCCTCGAAGATGCCCGCACGTCCGTGCGGAAAGACGTAGTGATGGTCGGTCGACAGCGTGCACCCGCTAAGGAGCAGACGCGCCATCGCCGCCCTGGCGGCGATGCGAACCGTGTCGGCATCGATCCGCGCCCAGACCGGGTAGAGCGTTCGCAGCCATTCGAACAGGCCGCCATCAGGCACGTAGCCGCGCGTCGCCCACTGGTACATGTGATCGTGGGCGTTGACCAGGCCTGGAACAGCCACACAGTTCGGCAGGTGCAGCACCTCGTCGGCGGCGGGCGGCGGCCCAGACCCGATGTCCGCGATCAAGCCGTCGCGAGTGAGGAGCCAACCGTTCTCGAGCTCCTCGCCTGCGCCGGTGAACAGCAGCCCGGCTCTGAGCAGCAGAGTTGCCACTACGTGTCGACGATGTCGTGAGGGCGGACCGGGACCCGGGTGATCGGCCGCCCGGTGGCGGCCCGGATCGCGGCCACGATCGCGGGGCCGGACGAGATGGTCGGAGGCTCCCCCACCCCCTTCAATCCATAAGGCGAATGGGGATCGCCGAGCTCCAGGATGTCCATCCGCACCGGGGGCATGTCCAGGATCGTCGGAAGCAGGTAGTCGGTGAACGAGGCGTTGCGGATCACCCCGTCTTTGACCTGGATCTCCTCCATCACCGCTAGTCCGAGCCCCTGCGCCGCGCCGCCTTCGAGCTGGCCTTCCACCGCCTGGGGGTTGATGGCCTTGCCCACGTCTTGCGCGGTGGCAAGCTCGACGACCCTGACGAGGCCGAGCTCGATGTCGACGTCGACCACCGCACGGTGGGCGGCGAAGGCGTACTGAAGGTGGGCGTCAGCCTGGCCCGTCTCGGAATCGAGCCGGTGCGTGCGCCGAGGGCGGAACTCGCGGGTCTCCTCGATGACAGCATCCCCAAGCAATGTCCCGAGCGTGACCATGACCTCACCCCTCGAGGAGACGACCGCGTCGCTTTCGAGCCGAGCTCCGGTGCTCCCGCCGATCTCCGACTGCGCGAGCGCCAGGACGCGCTCCCGCACCGCCTCGCAGGCGGCCTTGACCGCGCCGCCGGTGACGTATGTCTGCCGGGAGGCCGAAGACGACCCAGCCGAGCCTACCTGCGTGTCGGCGTCGAGCACGACGACGTCGCTCACTCCAAGCTCGGTGGCCGCGATCTGCGCCTGCACGGTGACCAGCCCCTGCCCCACCTCGGCGGCCGCCGTGTGCACCTCGGCGCGCGGGCGGCCGTTCACGACCGAGAGCCGGACCCGGGCCGTCGAATAGTCGTCGAATCCCTCCGAGTAGCCGACGTTCTTGAATCCCACCGCGTAGCCGACGCCGCGAACTACTCCTTCCCCGTGGGTTGTGTTCGAGACGCCGCCGGGTAGCTGGGTCAGATCTACCTTCCGCGCCCCTCTCCCTAGCCCTGCCCCCTGTGGGGGGAGGGGACTGGGCAACGGCATCTTCTTAATTCGGTCGAGGAGTTCGGCGACGGGCGCGGAGCCCTCGACTACTTGCCCGGTGATGAGGCGGCTGCCTGTTTTCATCGCGTTGCGCTTGCGCAGCTCTACCGGGTCCATTCCCAACGCTGCCGCCAGCTTGTCCATCTGGGCTTCGTGCGCGTAGCAGTTCTGGACGGAGCCGAAACCTCGCATGGCCCCGCACGGCGGGTTGTTGGTGTACACGACCCAGCCGTCGACGGTGGCGTTCGGACATTCGTACGGCCCGACCGCGAAGCAGCACGCGTTGGCGATCACAGCCGTCGAGCTGGAGGCATATGCACCGCCGTCGAGGAGGACCCGCGCCTTGACGTAGACGAGCTTGCCTTCGCGCGTCGCGCCGTGCTCGTAAATGAGCTTTCCGGGGTGCCGGTGCACGTGGCCGACGAACGATTCGGGTCGCGAGTAGCTCATCTTCACGGGCCGTCCGGTGCGCAGGGCGAGCAGGCACGCGTGCGCCTGCATGGAGAGATCCTCACGCGCTCCGAACGCGCCGCCCACGCCGGCCAGCCTCAGCCGCACCTTGTCAGGTGGAAGCGACAGGATCCCGGCGAGCTGGTCGCGATCCACGTGCAGCCACTGCGTCGCTACGTGGAGATCGACACCGCCCGCACTATCGGGGATCGCCAGGCCGGACTCGGGGCCGAGCGGGGCCTGGTCCTGCATGCCGATCTCGTACTCGCCATTCACCACGACGTCCGCCCGCGCCTTCTGATCGCCGTGCCGGATCTTCACGTAGCGCGTGATGTTGCCGCCCGGGTGCAAACGCGGCGCGTCATCGGTGAGCGCGCGCTCGGGATCGGTCAGCGGCTCGAGCACCTCGTACGTGACTCGGACCAGCTGCGCCGCCCGGCGCGCGTGTTCGGGGTGGTCCGCGGCGACCAGCGCCACCGCCTCGCCCCAGCAGCGCACGACATCCATCGCGAGCACCGGCTGGTCCTGGATCTCGAGGCCGTACAGCTTGCGTCCAGGCACGTCCAGGTGCGTGAGCACCGCTAGCACGCCCGGCAAGGCCCGCGCTTCGGTGGTGTCGATGGCGAGGATGCGCGCGTAAGGGTGCGGGCTGCGAACGGTCGCGCCCCACAGCATTCCGCCGGCTTTCAGATCCGAGGAGTACGCGAAGTCGCCGCGTACCTTCGGAGGCCCGTCGGCGCGGCGTGGCGAGTCGCCGATGCGCGCACTCACGGGCGCATCCGGCTCGCCGCCAGGTGCACGGCGTCGATGATCTTCGCGTAGCCGGTGCATCGGCAGATGTTGCCGGCGAGCGCCTCGCGGATCTCCATCGTTGTCGGTTGCGGCGTGCGGGTGAGGAGGTCATGGGTCGCCACCACCAGCCCTGGCGTGCAGAAACCGCACTGGACGGCTCCTGCTTCGAGGAAGGCCTCCTGGACCGGGTGCAGCACGCCGGCCGAGGCGAGGCCTTCGACCGTGCGGATGTCGCGACCCTGCGCCTGACCCGCGAGGACAAGGCACGCGCACACCAGCCGGCCGTCCAGGTACACAGAGCACGAGCCGCACTCGCCCTGCTCGCACGCATTCTTCGAGCCGGGCAGGTCCATGTGCTCGCGCAGCACGCCCAGCAGGTTCGTGCCTTCCCACACATCCTCGGCAACCCGAGGCCGGCCGTTCACCGTGCAAGCGATCCTCACACTGCGCCCCGGTATTCGTTCCAGGCCCAGACGAAGCTGCGCCGCGCCATCACCGCGAGCGCGTGCCGACGGTAGGCCGCGGTGCCCCGCACATCGTCGATGGGCCGAGCGGCGGCCGCCACCAGCTCGCCGAACCGCACGAGCGCTGACTCTGCCACCGGCGCGGGCTTCTGCCACATGTCGTGCTCGCCTAGGACTCCTTCGATGAAGCGCTCGGCTTCAGGCGCCGTGACCGGGGTCGGCGCGGCGGACCCGATGCCCGTGCCGACGCGCCGCCGCTCGGGCTCGAGCGCGAGCGCGAACGAGCAGACGGCGATAACCATCGCGTTGCGAGTGCCGACCTTCGAGAACTGCTGGGGTCCCTGCGCAGGCTCGACGAGAAAGGCGCGGATCAGCTCGTCCTTTCGCATCGCGTTGCGCTTGGGTCCGAGGAAGAACTCGTGCGCGGGGAGGCGGCGGGTGCCCGCAGTCGAGGCCAGCTCCACGATGGCGCGCGATGCCAGCAGCGGCGGATGCGCGTCGCCCGCCGGCGAGGCGGAGCCCAGGTTGCCTCCAACGGTGCCTCGATTGCGGATCTGCGGCGATCCGACTGTGCGCGAGGCCATGGCGAGTCCCGGGAGCCGGTCGCCCAGCTCGCCGATGAGCCGCGCGTAGGTGACGCCGGCCCCGACTCGCAGCATTCCGTCGTCGAGGCCCCACCCCGACAGTTCGGCGATGCGCGTGAGGTCGAGGAATGCGGGCGGCCGCTGGCGGTCGAAGTTGATCTCCACCATCACGTCTGTCCCGCCGGCGATGGGCAGCGCATCCGGGTGCGCCGCCTTCATCGCGAGCGCCTCAGTCCACGTGGCGGGCTGCAGAAAATCCATGCGTGATCACCAGGCTTGGTCAGCCGGCTCGACATCGTCTCGCGTGACCGTGCCTTCGATCAGTCCGTACGGGCGGTCGGAGGCGTAGAAGACCTCGTTTTCGTTGTTGAGGCCGAAAGGTTGGAGGTCGACGACGAAGTGATGCTTGTTCGGCATCGACAGGCGGATCTCCGCGATCTCCGGCCGCGCCTCGAGCACGGCCTCCCCCATCGCGTAGAGCGTCTGCTGTAGCGAGAGGCTGTGCTTGGTCGCGAATGTCTCTACCAAGAGGCGCCTCGCTTCCCGGCGCGCAGCCATCCAGTCGACGTCCTCGCCGGCGTATCGCCAGCGTGCATCGACGGCCGTCGCCAGCACGCGGTCGCGGGTCTCGGGCAGCGTCGTGTAGTGGTCTTGCCGATAGCCCCGGAACTCAGATCCTGTCGACTTCAGCAGCGTGAGCCCTGTGATGCCGGACACGACCCACTCGGAGTCTTCCGTGCAGGTGACCGCGGCCAGGCGCTGCTCCGACCCGTCTTTTTCGAACGCGTGCGGGTGCGGCCGGCCGGCGACTGTGATCCGCGCCCATGGCTGCTCGGCGATCGCGACCCGCGCCCGCTGCACCGCCCGGTGGTCGCTCACGAAGTGCCGGGCGAGGCGCAGCGCAAAGTCCTCGATCTCACCCACCGGATCTTTGGCAAAGGCGAACACGGTGTTCTTCTGCGTGTCGGTGGGGACGACGTGGCTGTTGTCGCCGGTGAGGTGAGTCGCGGCGAAGTCGCCGGCCAACGCGATGCTCACCGTCATGTCTTTGAGCTCGTGCTTGGCGCCCCTGGTCACGCGCACCACATGCGTCTCCGCCTTTCCGTACTGGTTGTCGCCGAGGCGGATCGTCATTGGCCCTTATAGGTGGAGTAGCCGAACGGGCTCAGCAGCAGCGGCACGTGCACGTGCGTGTCGCCGTCCACGGCCGCGATCGTGACGAACACCTCCGGATAGAACACCGTGAGTCCCGACGTCTTGAAGTATTCGCCGGTGGCGAATTCGAGGCGGTAGTCTCCGCTCGCCAGAGGTCTAGCCGACAGTTCCTTGACGCGGCCGTCGGCGTCGGTGACGGCGCGGCCGACGACCGACCAGTCGCCATCCGGCCCGCGCCGGCGCAGCGTCACTGCGAGGCCTACCGCCGGGCGGCCGCGCGTCGTGTCTAGCACGTGGGTGGAGATGATCACCCGCTCATCATCCGTTCCAGGCGCATCCGCGCGATCTTGCGATGCTCGGCCGCCGCCACCTGCCCCTCGGTCCCGGGGTTGTTGTCCATGCGCCGGCGCAGCGCCGCGAGGACCTCGTCGGGGCCTTTGCCCGCGGCGGCGATGAGAAAGACGTGCCCGAACCGGGCCTCATAGAGACGGTTCCCCTCGGCCAGCTGCTCGAGCACATCGGGATTCGCGCCGCGAACCCCTTGCTGCTCGCTCTCCGAGGCGGCCGGGGAGCTGCCGCCCAGCTCCCCGATGCGCGGGTGGCCGCGCAACGCTTCGTCCCAATCGGACGGCGCGAGGTCCGCCCACGCCCGCTCCGCGCTGTCGAGCAACGCGAGAAGGTCGGCGTAAGGGCGCCCGGCTGCCACCTGGCGCGCCCACCTGGCCGAGGCGAAGCAGGCGAGCAGCCGGCGCTCGGCTGCTTCGGATGGGAGGACATTAAATTCATTCGACACCCAGCGGCACCAGCTCGAACCGAGCCACGTCGACCAGGCCTCGATCGGTGATCTTCAGCTCTGGGATGACCGAGAGGGCCAGGAAGCTCAGCGTCATGAAGGGCGCGGTCATCGTCACGCCCATCGCGGCGAGGCGCCGCTCCATCGAACGCAGCCGCTCGTGCACGACCGCAAGCGGCTGATCGCTCATCAAGCCTGCGACCGGCAGCGCCAGCTCCTCCACCACGCGGCCGCCCTCGGCGATCACGATGCCTCCTCCGATCTCAGCGAGGCGACTGGCACAGGCGGCCATGTCGGCATCGTCTACGCCCAGCACGACGACGTTGTGGGCGTCGTGTGCGACCGTCGACGCGAAGGCACCACGCACGAGCCCGACGTTGGTCGCAAAACCCAGACCGACACGGCCGCTCGCATGGTGCCGCTCCAGCACGGCGATCTTGACCAGGTCTCGCGCCGGGTCGGCGACGATGCACCCGTCGCGCGTGGCTGGTTCCACGAGCTCGATCCCGGTGAGGAGCTGGGTAGGGATGACACGGATGACGCGGATCCGCCGCGGGCCGGCGGCGACATTAAATGTCGAGGCATCCACCTCGGCCAGGTGCATTGTCTGGCGCACCCACTCCGGCACGTCGAGCTTGACGAATCGAGGCGCGGCGCCTCGCTTCAGCACCTGCCTTGGTTTGAACGAGGTCAGGTCGTCAAGGACCAGGATGTCTGCTTGATACCCCGGCGCGATGGCCCCGAGGTGCCACAGCCGGTGATACGTGGCGGGGTTGATGGTGGCCATGACCACCGCATCCTCCGGCGCGATTCCCTCCGCCACCGCCACGCGCACCATCTGGTTGACGTGGCCCTCCTCGACGATGAAGCTGGGCTCGCGATCGTCGGTGCAGAACATGCAGCGCTCGCTGCCGTAGCGCTTGACGAGCGGCAGCAGGTCGCGCAGGTTGCGGGCGATGGACGCTTCGCGCAGCATGACCCACATGCCCAGGCGGCGCTTCTCCAGCGCTTCCTCGTAGGTGGTGGCCTCGTGGTCGGAGCGGATGCCGGCGGCGATGTAGGCGTTGAGCTGGTGCCCGCGGACGCCGGGGGCGTGGCCGTCGACGTGGTCGGTGAGACCCGTCTGGAGCTTCGCCACCTCGCGCGGGTCGCCGGCAATGACCCCTGGGAAGTTCATCATCTCGGCCACGCCGATGACCCGGTGCCGCCTCAGCAGGCTCTCGATGTCGCCGGGCGTGAACGAGCGGTGCGGCGACTCGAAAGCGGACGCCGGCACCGACGACGACGCCATGACGAAGACGTCGAGCGGCAGGTCCGCGCAGGAGTCCAGAAGCCAGTGAATGCCGTCGGTGCCGAGCACGTTGGCGATCTCGTGCGGATCCGCGACGACGGCGGTCGTGCCCTGAGGGAGGACCGCCCGCGCGAACTCGTCCACGGTCAGCTTCGACGACTCGATGTGCATGTGGGCGTCGATGAACCCCGGGACCAGGTACGCCCCGTTGACTTCCATCCGCTTCTGGCCGTCGTAGCGTCCCAGCCCGACCACGTGGCCGTCCGCGATCGCCACGTCCACCTCGAGCCACTCTTTCGTGAAGACCGACAGCACCCGGCCGCCCCCCAGGACGAGGTCGGCGGGCTCGTCCCCGCGCGCGACCGCCATCCAATGCGGGTTCATTGGAGTGTCCCGCCCCCGAGGTTCCGGGCATCTTCGCGCCCTAGGCGGCCGGGCGCATGCCCACCCCACGAAATCTGCGATTTCGCGGGGACCCCGGACGGCGCTGAAGGCTGCGTCAAGGGGCCCGGCGCCGCGTCGTCACGCATCTACGATGCGCTCCTAGCGGCGCCACCCTTTCCTTGGCTCCGCCCGTCGATGCCGCGAATATCCGGCGGACCTCAGGGAGCGAGACACTAGCATTGGGGCTGCTTGGGTTACTTCGATCGTCTGCGCGCGCTCTCGACGGATCGCAACACGCTGCTGTGCGTCGGTCTCGACCCGGACCCGGAAAGGATCGAGGGCGGCGCCGCCGGTGCGCTCCGGCACTGCCAGGAGGTGGTCCGCCAGACCGAGGAGCACGCGTGCTGCTTCAAGCCGAATAGCGCCTTCTGGGAGCAATACGGTCCTGATGGCTGGACCGCGCTGATGGAGCTGCGCCACGAGGCGCCCAAGACGCCCTTCCTCTTCGACGGCAAGCGAGGTGACATGGGCAACACCATGCAGGCCTATGCCCGGACGGTCTTTGGGACTCTCGCAATGGATGCGGCGACGGTCAATCCGTGTCTCGGCTCGGATTCGATCGAAGAGTTCACGCACTATGGCGACCGCGGAGTCTATCTGGTGTGCCGCTCGTCGAATCCCGGGGCGGCGGACCTGCAGCACCTGGAGGCGGCGGGAAGGCCGCTGTATCTGCATGTCGCGGAGCTCGCCGAACGCTTGAACGACAAAGGGAACGTTGGACTTGTGGTCGGGGCCACGGCGCCCGCGCAGATCGCCGAGGTGCGCGGCGCAACCGACCTGCCGTTTTTGATCCCGGGCGTTGGTGCGCAGGGCGGCGACATCGAGGGCTCGGTGCACGGAGCGTGGAATGGTGATCCGGCCTCATGCCTGGTTTCGGCGAGCCGCAGCATCCTGTACGCGAAGAGCCCAGGCCGCGAGGCCGAGAACTTGAGACGCCAGCTAAATGCAGCGGCGGGCGCTCGGGCGTGAGCGATTACCCCACGAAAAATCCCCACGAACTCCGAGTGTTCCCGCCGTGAGTTCGCGGGGACCCCTTGACGAGCGTAAGCACACCGCGCGCCTGGTCCTGACCGGTCACATCATCGATTCGATGATCCTGCCCCAGGTGATGGACATGGTCATGGACCTGGGCGGCAACTTCACGATCGAGGAGCTCAAGGTCGGCCAGCACAAGACCGACCCGTCCATCTGCCGCATGGAGGTGGCCGCAGGCTCAGCCGAGGAGCTCGACCGCATCGTCCGGCAAGCTCGAGCTCTTGGCGCGACCGCCGAGTCGGAAGAGCCGGCTCGTACCGAGAAGGTCACGAAAGACGGGGTTTTTCCGGAGGGCTTCTACTCGACGAGCAACCTGCCCACCGACCTGCTCATCGATGGTCAGTGGATACATGTCGACAACATCGAGATGGACTGCGCGATCGCGGTTGATCGCAAAGCGGCCCGCGCCTGGTGCATCGTTTTCCAGGCAGCCAAGCCCGGAATGGACGTGGTGGTTGGACACCAGGGCGTGCGCGTGACGCCGCTGGAGCGATCGCGCCAGACCGAGATCTTCAGCTTCATGGGCAGCGAGGTGTCGGCGGAAAAGCCGAAGAAGGTGCTCATCGGAGAGATCGCGAAAGAGATGCACGCGATCAAGCAGTCAGGCGGCCGCATCGTCGTCGTCGCAGGCCCGGCCGTCGTGCACACGGGCGCCGGGCGCTACCTGTCCCAGCTGATCGAGCTCGGGTTCGTGCAGGTGCTGTTTGCGGGCAACGCGCTGGCCGTGCACGATGTCGAGGCAGCGCTGTTCGGCACCGCGCTCGGCATCAACATCGAGACCGGCACAGCCACCGAGCACGGCCACGAGCACCATATGCGTGCCATCAACCGGGTGCGGGCGGCGGGGGGTCTCCGGCAGATGGTGGAATCGGGTCAGCTCACCACTGGCGTGATGAAGTCGGCGATCGACCACGGGGTGGACATCGTGCTCGCGGGTTCGGTGCGCGACGATGGACCGCTGCCCGACGTCATCACCGATATGATCGTGGCGCAGCAGCGAATGCGCGCGGCGCTCAGTGGGGTTCGGATGGCGCTGATGCTTTCGACGATGCTGCACTCGATCGCCACGGGCAACATGCTGCCGGCAGGCGTGCGCACTGTGTGCGTGGACATCAACCCCGCGGTGGTCACAAAGCTGGCCGACCGCGGCAGCTGGCAATCGATCGGACTGGTCACCGACGTGGAATCCTTCTTGCGCGAACTGGCCCTGGTAATGGAAACTGGAGCGCATGGGTAAAGGACGCGACAAACAGGGCCGCGAGGCCAAGAAGAAGAAGAAGGTCAAGGTGCCTGGCGGTTCGCCGGCCGCGAACGTCGACTTCCGGCACCACGTGGTGCCGACCAGCCAACCCGAGGCGCCGCCTAAGTCACCCGAATAGACGCCGGTCCCTAGACCGAGGACCCGATGTAACCCTCGCGCTCCAGGTGGAGAATGATCTGCTGGGCCGCCTCGGCCGGCGTCACGTCTGTGGTGTCGATGATCAGGTCGGCGTCGGCCGGCTTTTCATACGGGTCCGAGACCCCGGTGAACTCTT
>PLYZ01000068.1:79468-79589 GCA_003151935.1 Candidatus Dormiibacterota bacterium
GCCGGCCGCCGATCTCCAGCAGCTTCACCAAGACCACGTTGGCGACCGTCGACTTGCCTGAGCCCGAGAGGCCCGTGAAGAACAGCGTGAAACCTTGCTTCGAGCGCGGAGGGTAAGAGCG
>PLYZ01000044.1 GCA_003151935.1 Candidatus Dormiibacterota bacterium
AGCCGGCGCGCGGCTGCGTCGGATGGGAGGACATTAAATTCATTCGACACCCAGCGGCACCAGCGCGAACCGAGCCACGTCGACCAGGCGTCGATCCGTGATCTTCAGCTCCGGGATCACCGACAAGGCCAGGAAGCTCAGGGTCATGAAGGGAGCGGTCACCGTCACGCCCATGCCCGCGAGTCGCTTCTCCATCGAGCGCAGGCGCTCGTGCACGAACGCGAGGGGTTGATCGCTCATCAGGCCGGCCACCGGGAGCGGAAGCTCCTCCACCACCCGCCCGCCGTCGGCGATCACGATGCCGCCTCCGATCTCGGCGAGGCGAGATGCACAGGCGGCCATGTCGGCGTCATCGACGCCCAGCACGACGACGTTGTGCGCGTCGTGCGCGACCGTCGACGCGAAGGCGCCACGCCGGAGACCGATGTTGGTCGCAAAGCCGAGGCCGACGCGGCCGCTTGCGTGGTGCCGCTCCAGCACGGCGATCTTGACCAGGTCTCGCCCAGGGTCGGCCACGATGCACCCGTCGCGCGTGGTCGGTTCCACGAGCTCGGTGCCGGTGAGCAGCTGGGTGGGGATGACCCGGATGACTCGGATGCGTCTCGGACCGGCCGCGATAGTAAAGGTAGAGCTGTTCACCTCCGCCAGGTGCACGGTCTGTCGCACCCACTCCGGCACCTCGAGCTTGACGAAGCGAGGCGCCGCTCCTTTCTTCAGCACCTCGCGCGGCATGAAAGAGGTCAGGTCGTCGAGGACCAGGATGTCGGCTTGATAGCCCGGCGCGATGGCCCCCAGGTTCCACAGCCGGTGATACGTGGCGGGGTTGATCGTCGCCATGATCACGGCATCCTCGGGCGCGATTCCCTCCGCAACCGCGACGCGCACCATCTGGTTGATGTGTCCCTCCTCGACGATGAAGCTCGGCTCGCGGTCGTCGGTGCAGAACATGCAGCGCTCGCTGCCGTAGCGCTTGACCAGCGGAAGCAGGTCGCGCAGGTTGCGGGCGATGGATGCCTCGCGGAGCATGACCCACATGCCCAGGCGACGCTTCTCCAGGGCTTCCTCGTAGGTGGTGGCCTCGTGGTCGGAACGGATGCCCGCGGCGATGTAGGCGTTGAGAGCGGGACCCCGAACGCCGGGAGCGTGGCCGTCCACGTGGTCGGTGAGACCGGTCTGCAGCTTCGCCACCTCGTCTTTGTCGCCGGCGATGACTCCTGGGAAGTTCATCATCTCGGCCACGCCGATGGTTCGGTGCCGCCGGAGCAGGCTCTCGATGTCGCCGGGTGTAAACGGCCGGAGCGGTGACTCGAAGACGGATGCCGGCACCGAGGACGACGCCATGACGAAGACGTCCAGCGGCAGGTCCGCGCAGGAGTCGAGCAGCCAGTGAATGCCGTCGGTGCCGAGCACGTTGGCGATCTCGTGCGGATCCGCGACCACGGTGGTCGTGCCGTGAGGGAGGACCGCCCGCGCGAACTCGTCGACGGTCAGCTTCGACGACTCGATGTGCATGTGAGCGTCGATGAACCCAGGCACGAGGAAGGCTCCGCCGACATCAGTTCGCGTATGGCCCTCGTAGCGTCCCAGCCCGACCACGTGGCCGCCGGCGATCGCCACGTCCACTTCCAGCCACTCCTTCGTGAAGACGGAGAGCACCCGGCCGCCCGCCAGGACCAGGTCGGCGGGCTCGTCCCCGCGCGCGACGGCCATCCACTGCGGGTTCATGCGGTCAGCGTACCGATGGTTTTAGGAAGTCGACGGCCTCCTCGCGCCCGTCCCAGACCACCGTCGTCTGAGCGGGCTCGGTGCGCGCCACGACCTTTCCACCGCGCAGCACGAGCTTGCGTGGAGCGACGAGGCGGATGGCATCCATCTCGGTGGGCGCCGCGAACGCGCAGAGGTCCGCCTTGCATCCGGGCTCCAGGCCGTAGCCCTCGAGGCCGAGGGCGCTGGCCGGGTTGACGGTGATCATGTCGATCAGCGTACGCAGCTCGTTGTGGCCCGACATCTGGCCGTAGTGCGCGAGCACGAACGCCGCCTGGAGCGGATCGCCATACCCGAGCGGGTACCAGGGATCCATCACCGAGTCGTGGCCGACGCAGACGTTCACGCCGGCCGCCAGCAGCTCCTTGACGCGGGTGTGGCCGCGCCGGATCGGATAGCTGTCGAAGCGCCCCTGGAGAGTCGAGTTGTCCAGCGGGTTGGTGACCATGTGCATCTGGGCGCGTTTCAGGTTGTTGATCAGCCGGTAGGCGTAGGCGTTGTTATAGGAGTGCATGGCGGTCGTGTGGCTGGCAGTCACCCGGCCACCCATTCCCAGCCGGATCGTCTCGGCGGCCATCACCTCGACGAAGCGCGAATGGTCGTCGTCCGTTTCGTCGCAGTGGATATCGACACGCAGACCTTTGTCGGCTGCCAGCGACATCGCGAACTTGACCGAGCGCTCGCCGTACTCGCGAGTCAGCTCGAAATGCGGAATGGCGCCCACGACGTCGACGCCCATGTCGACGGCACGCCGCATCAGGTCCTCGCCTCCGTCAAAGGACATGATCCCCTGTTGGGGAAACGCGACCAGCTGGAGCACCATCTGGTCGCCGATCTCCTCACGCAGCTCGAGCAGGGCGCGAACCGCGCGGAGCTCTGGGTCGCATACATCGACATGGCTGCGCACGAACTGGACCCCATTGGCCAGCTGCCACCGCAGCACGGTGCGCACGCGGCGCTTCACGTCGTCAATGGTCAGGTGCTTGACCCGCTCCGACCAGATGGCGATGCCCTCGAACAGCGAGCCGCTCTCGTTGTGGCGCGGCTCGCCCACAGTGAGCACAGCATCGAGGTGGATGTGAGGCTCGACCAGCGCGGGCGTGACGAGGGCACCACCGAGGTCCACGACCGTCCGCGCCTCGGGCTCGGGCGGGACGATCCGGCCGTCCCGAACTCCGATCTGGCGATCTTCCGACTGCCCTGCGAGGCGCGCGCCCTTCAGAAGCAAGTCCAACATTCACGGGAGGCTAGCAGAGACCTAAACTCTGCGGAACGGAGGCGGCCGGTTTCTGGAGGGGGAGCCCATGCAAACTGTCGAGGAAGTAGGGAAAGACGTCCCGATTCGTGAAGGCGACTATGGGGAAAGGATCGCCAAGGTCGAACCCGGCGGTGTCGAATACATCGCCCTGAGGGAGAGGCACGGCAAGCCCATCGACCTCTTGTGGACCTGGCTGTCTCCCAACCTGGAGTTCGCGACGGTCTTCGTCGGCGTTCTGGGCATCGCGGTCTTCGGTTTGAGCTTCTGGGAGACCGCCATCGCGATCATCGTCGGCAGCGC
The DNA here is from genome assembly GCA_003151935.1 of Candidatus Dormiibacterota bacterium. GTDB lineage: Bacteria > Chloroflexota > Dormibacteria > Dormibacterales > Dormibacteraceae > Palsa-870. Next base: position 3,323 of record PLYZ01000044.1, read on the forward strand.
GCTCGGGTCTTTGACGCAGGCGATCCTCTCTTCGTGGGGCCCGAAGTTCGGCGTGCCGATGATGGTCGAGAGCCGGGGAGCCTTCGGGTTTCTCGGCAACATCCTGCCGGCCGGGCTCAATGCGTTTACCGGCTCCATCGGCTGGTTCATTGTCAACAGCGTCAGCGGTGCCTTCGCGCTACAGGCTCTGGCGCTTCTCGTCAACTGGAACCTTCCGTTCTGGCTGACTTTCCTCATCATCGTCGTCGCCCAGGTGACCATCGCCACCTTCGGCCACAACTTCATCCAGTTCTTCGAGAGATGGGCACTGCCTCTGCTGGGCGTGGTCTTCGCTCTCGCCACCCTCTTCATCTTCAGCAAGGCCAACTTCGGGGTCGCTGCAAACCCCGGAGCAGTCGGACATTTCGGTGCCTTCACGCTGCTGTTCACGGCGACTTTCGGCTATGCCGCAGGGTGGAATCCGTACGCGGCCGACTACACCCGTTACTTGCCCCCTACAACCAACCGAAACATGGTCGGATTCTGGGCAGGCATGGGAGTGTTCGTTTCCTGCGTGGTTCTTGAGCTTGCCGGCGCGGCACTTGCTACGGTCTCAGGCACGAAATGGGGTCCGAATGACATTCCGACCGTACAGCTGAGGCAGGGCATGCCCGATTTCCTTTACTACCTGACACTGCTGTGCATCGCCGTCGGGGCCGTGGCAGCAAACGCAATCAACATCTACAGCGGCACGATGTCTTTGGTGGCGGTCGGAATCCGCGAGATGGGAATGACGCTCCGGCAGCGGCGCGCGCTTCTCGCCGTCACGGCCGGCGTGCTGGGCTACCTGATCGGTGTCATCGGGCAGGCCAACGTCGGACCCGGCAGCAAGTACGAATCCTTCCTCCTGCTCATCAGCTACTGGATCGCGGGCTGGCTGGCGGTCGTCCTCGTGGACTACTGGATGCGCCGCGGCGACTACGGCGACGAGTCGCTCTTCTACGACACGAAGCACCAGCGCTGGCAGGGCTTCGTCGCGATGTTGGTCGGCGTGGGGGTGTCCGTCTACCTGTTCGGAAACGTCTACGGCGTATGGGTCGGACCGATCGCGAACAACAACCCGCAGATCGGTGACATCACGTTCGTCATCGGCTTCGTGCTCACCGCAGTGCTCTACTACGCGTTCAGCAAGGTCTCGCGTAGGCAGAGCGCAGCCACGACCGGGTCGCGGGCGGCCTGAGCAAGCAACTTACTGGGCGCCGTTGCCATTCGCGGCAGCGGCGCCCGCATTTTCTGTGATGGGCAAGGACGACCTGGCCTGGCTGCCGGCGGCAGAGATCTCGCACCGTGTCGGGACGGGTGAGCTCGATCCCCAGGCTGTTGCGCGAGCACATCTCGATGCGATCGAGCGAATCGATCCCCGCCTGCACGCCTACGTCTACGTGGACGAGCACGCCCAGTCCTCGAACGGCGCGCTTGCGGGAGTGACGATCGCCGTCAAGGACAACCTGCCGGTCGCGGGCATGCCGTGGACCGAAGGCAGCGCTGTGTGGCGCGACCGCGTCCCCGATGAGGACACGGTTCCGGTGGCCCGAGCCCGGGCGGCCGGCGCGGCCATCCTCGGGAAGACCAACCTCCCGGAGCTGGCAGCCGCGGTGGGCACGACCAACGCCATCTTTCCGGCCACCAACAACCCGTGGCGCGCAGGGATCACCCCCGGCGGCTCCAGCGGCGGCAGCGCCGCTGCGGTGGCCGCCGGAATGGCCGCAGTCGCGATGGGGACCGACATGGGCGGCTCGATCCGGATACCCGCCTCTTGCTGTGGAGTCGTCGGACTGCGCCCCTCGCCCGACCGCGTGCCAAGCGAGATCGTCGAGCCGGCCGGTTTGTCGGTGGTCGCCCCTCTCGGACGGACCGTCGGCGACGTGAGGCTCCTTTTCTCGGTGATGTCGGGGGCGCCGGCTCCCAGATCGGCCCAGAACCCGCGCGGCTTACGAATTGGCCTGGCCGACACGACCGCCCTGGGCATGGATGCCGCCTGCGCTGACGCATGCCGGCGCGCCGGCGCCGCGCTGGAGTCGGCCGGCCACCAGATTCGGCTTATCCCGTGGGAATCGGAGGCGGTGGCGGCGGGCTACGGAGTGGTGCGCCGCGCCAGCATGGCCTCTTTTCCGGCCAACCCGGAGCTATTCGCGGCCGGCATCCGCAAGCTGGTCGAGCAGGGGCGCGCTCTCTCAGCGCTCGACTACTTCCAGGCATTCGAAAGCGCAAGCGGTGGTGCGTATCAAGTTGTGGTCAAGCCGCTGCTAACGGAGTTCGACTTCCTGCTCACCCCTACCCTGGGGCTGGTCCCGATGCGCATCGAGGAGGTGCCGTCATTTCTCAGCGAGCCCTACGGGCGCTACATCCAGTTCGTCCTGCCAGTCAGCTTCGCACGCACGCCCGCGGTATCGATCCCCGCCGGCCTACACGATGGATTGCCCATCGGCGTGCAGCTGGTAGGACGGTCCGGCCACGAATGGGAGCTACTGGCCGTGGCCGAACAGCTCGAGGCGATGCCCGGCTTCGGTTTCCAACGCCCACCCGGCTACGACTGACAATGTGTACTCGATGAAAGTTCAGAAGGTCGACATGTTCGTCTGTCCCATGGCCACGCCTTCGGATACTTCCGGGCTGCAGCAGCTCGCCGACTCGGGAAAGATCAAGCCCGACACGCTGGTCGCGCTGGCCGGGAAGACCGAGGGGACCGGGCAGCACGACGACTGGGGTCGCGTGTGGGCCGATGTCGCGCTGCGCGATTGGACGGCGAAGTTCCTCGGCATTCCGGTGAGCGAGGTCGCGAAGCAGGTCATCTTCGTCCTCTCCGGTGGATGCCCCGGCGTGATCACGCCGCACATCGCGGTCGTCACCCGCGAGTGGGTCGAAGTTCCGGAAGGCGCCGCTGGCGATGGTGGAGACAAGCGCCTGGTCGTCGGCAGAGCCGGATCTGATCCCATGCCGCCCGAGGAGGTCGGCCGGATGGGCCAGATCCGAAAGGTGGCCGAGGCAACCCACCGGGCCATGGCCGATGCAGGGTTGAGCGATCCCAAGGACGTGCACCTCGTCATGGTCAAGGTGCCCGGGCTGACGACCGCCAGCGTGAAGGATGCAGAGTCGCGCGGGAAGACCGTGGTCTCGCACGACCTTACGTTCGGCGCCGAGGGCGCGGGCGTGTACGCGAACGACGCCGCGGCGCTTGGGGTCGCGATGGCGCTGGGCGAGGTCCCCGAGTCGAAGTTGTCGGATGAAGTCGTGCGCCGCGACTGGAGCCTCTACTCGGAGGTCGCGATGACCTCCTCGGGTGGAGAGAAGAGGCACGGCGAAGTCCTCGTCTTCGGAAACTCGAGCCATTCGCGCAGCCCGCTGCGGATCGGCCATGCGGTCACCAAGGACTTCATCGACGCGGAGGGCGTCAGGAACGCGCTCCGCTCAGCCGGGCTCCGCTTCACCGGTGGGTTGCCTGATGAAACCGACCTGTCGCGGCTTGTTCACGTTTTCGCCAAGTCGGTCATACCTGGCAGCGACCAGGTCCGAGGCCAGAGGATCACGCTTCTCGACGACGTCGACGCCTACCAGATCGGAAAAGCGCTGGGAGGGATGCTCGTGGCGTCGGTCACGGGGCGCACCACGAACTACGTGAGCGGGGGCGAGCGCAACTCCCACCAGGGACCACCGGGAGGCAACATCATCGCGGCGGTCGTCAGGACCGAGTCTTAACCAACTCAAACAGTTTCAGCGGTGACAGCGGCATCTCGGTGATCGGCACGCCCAGGGCCTCCTCGATCGCCGAGGCGAGGACGGCACCGACCGGGATCACGCCCGCCTCGCCAGCACCCTTCACGCCGAGTGGGTTGAGTGGCGACGGCGTCTCGATGTGGTCGATCTCGATCGCCGGGATCTCCGTCGCATACGGCATGAGGAACTCCATGAACGACGCGTTGCGGAGCTGACCTTCCGAGTCGTAGTGCAGCCGCTCGTAGAAAGCGCCCCCGATGCCCTGCGCCACCCCACCCTCGATCTGGCCCTCGACCACGAGCGGGTTGATCACCCTCCCGCAGTCGTGGACCACCACGTACTTGAGAATCTCCAACCGGAAGGTCTGCGGATCGACCCGCACGTAGCAAGTGTGGCAGCCCGCGGCCCAGGTCGACGCGGGCGGGCTGTAGTAGCCGGTCGCCTCGAGACCCGGCTGTTCGCCCTCATGAAGAGGAGGCCCGGGACGCGGCCGGGCCGTGAACTGGGTCGCCGCCTCCGTGCCACCGCCGAACGCGTAGCGGACCGGGTTGGCCAGCACGGCGACGGCTGCCAGCGCGATGCCGCGATCGGGCGACCCTTTGACCTGGACCTTGCCCCCGACCAGCTCCAGGTCGGCTGGATCTACCTCCAGGTGATCGGCCGCGATCTGCCTGGCCTTCTCGGCCACCATGCCGGCAGCCACCGCCATCGCATTGCCGGCCGTGACCGCGCCTCGCGAGGCGAAGGTCCCGACGCCCCAGGGAAACCGGCGCGTGTCGCCGCCCGTGACCTCGACATCGGCGACATCCACCCCAAGCTCGTCGGCGACGATCTGAGCCCAGACGGTCGCATGAGCCTGGCCCTGGCTGGGGATCCCGGTCGCCGCAACCACCTTGCCCGAGACAAGGACCTGGACGTGCGCGCCCTCGTACGGCCCAACCCCCGTGCCCTCCACGTACATGCCAAGCCCCATCCCGACGTGATCGCCCCCGGGCCTCGGGCCGAGGTTGGCCAGCGCCTTCTCTAGAAGCACCGGGTAGTTCCCACTGTCGTAGACGACCGCGTTCCCATCCTGCCAGGCAACCCCGACCTCGTACGGAAACTGGTCGGGCTGGATGAGATTGCGGCGGCGCACCTCGGCCCGGTCGAGGGCGAGCTCAGCGGCGATCCTATCGAGAGTTCGTTCCATCACGAAGCACGCATGCGGCCGGCCCGCGCCCCGATAGGGCGACGTGGGCGTGGCATTGGTGTACACGTCGCGGAATCGCACTCGATAGTTCGGCACGCGATATGGCCCCGGGACCTGGCCCGCGGTGATGATGGGCAGGATGATTCCGTAAGGCGTGTAGGCGCCGGCGTCGTGGACGAAGTCGACATCCAGCGCCAGGAGCTTGCCCTCATCGTCGAAGCCGACCTCGACTTCGTGAACCTGGCCGCGCTCCTGGTTCACGGCGGTGAAATGCTCCTGCCGGTCCTCGGTCCATTTCACCGGCCTCCCGAGCTGCATGGCGGCGAAGGGGACCAGGAGCTCGTCGGGGTAGAACAGCATGATCTTCGGCCCGAAGCCACCCCCCACGTCCGGCGCGATGACCTCGACGCTCGATTCCGGCAATCCGAACAAGACCGCGAGCCCACCGCGGATCGAGGTCGGGGACTGAGTCGAGTCGTAAACGGTCAGCCTGCGCTCTGAGGTGGACCAGCGTGCCCATACCGCGCGAGCCTCCATCGGACAGGCCGCACCGCGCTCAAAGCGGAAGTGCAGCCGCTTGCGCCGCGGTGAGGCGGCCAGCGCCGCCTCGACGGAGCCGGCCTCCTGGATCATCTCCGCCGCGACGTTTCCCGGCACGTCGTCGTGGACCAGGTGCTCGGCTCGGGCCGCGGACTCCGGGGTGATCACGACGGGCAGCGGCTCGTAATCGACCTCCACCATCTCGGCCGCGTCCTCGGCGAGGCAGCGGCTTTCGGCCACCACGAACGCGACCGCCTCGCCCACGTACCTCACCACCTCGGAGGCCAGGCAGCGCTGCGTGCGGCCGTGCGTCAGGTTCGGATGAGGGATGAGGATGGGCAGGTCGGTCTGGCCGAAGGGCAGCTCGGCGGCCGTGTAGACGGCGATCACCCCCGGCATCGCACGCGCGGCGGTGACGTCGATCGAGCGGATCCGGGCGTGGGCGTAAGGCGAACGCACGAGGCACGATTCCAACGCACCGTCGTCGATATCGTCGGTGAAGCGGCCGTGGCCGCGCAGCAGCCGATCGTCCTCGACGCGCTGCACTCTGGCACCGAACCACCTGGTGGTCACTTTTGCGAGAGCTCGGCGGCGCGGTGAACCGCCCGGCGGATTGATGCGTAGCCCGTGCAGCGGCACAGGTTGCCTGCGATGCCTTCATCGACCTGCTCGGGAGTTGGATTGGGGTGCTGCGCGAGCAGCCCAACCACCGACAGCACGAACCCTGGGGTGCAGAAACCGCATTGAAGCCCGTGACACTCGTGAAATGCCTGCTGCACCGGGTGCAGCGGAGCGGCATCCGAAGCAAGGCCTTCGATCGTCGTCACCTCATGGCCTTCCGCCTGGACCGCGAGCAGGAGGCACGAACGTACCGGCGCGCCGTCCAGCAGCACCGTGCAGCAACCGCACACGCCGTGCTCGCAGCCGACGTGGGTGCCGGTCAGGCCGAGATCGTGGCGCAGGTGGTCCGAAAGCAGGCGGCGCGGATCGGCGGGTGTGGGATAGACCACCCCGTTCACCTTCATGCGGCGAAGGCCTTCCCGGTCAGGACCCGGACCAGGTGGAGGCGAAACTCGGCCGTCGCCTCGAGGTCGCCGCTGGGCTGAAGCCCACGAGCCGGATCGCGCGGATCGGCCAGGACCGGGGTAGGCGCAACACCGAACAACGCCAGCCGGTCCACGGCCCGCACGACGCCCGCCAGCGCGAAGTCGCCGTGGCGGCGCGACTCCTCGATCACCGCGAACGGTTGGGACGATGCGGGAAACCACGCTTCGACCAGCAGCTCGTCCGGCGCCAGGGCCGTCTCCATCACGCCCGAAAAGAGCCGATCAGCTTCGATCACGCGCTCACCTCGGATGGAGCGCGCGACCACGTGACCGCCCAGCGCGAGCAGGACCGCCGGCAGCTCGGAGGCGGGATCCGCGTGGGCGAGATTGCCGCAAAGGGTGCCGCGGTTCCGGATCACGCGATGCGCGACCAGGCGCACCGCCGCGGTCAGGAGCGGGCACACGCGCGCGACGATTTCCGAGTCCTCGACCGCCGCCTGGCGTGCGAGCGCCTGCACTGCGACGCCGCCGTCTCGCTCGTAGATCCGATCGATCGCGGCGATGCGGTTGATGTCGACGATGTACGCGGGCCGGGCGAGGCGGAAGTTCAGGAGAGGAACCAGCGACTGGCCGCCCGCGAGCACCTTCGCGTCCTCTAACGAGGCGAGGACGGCGCACGCCTCTTCGACCGTGGTCGGGGCGCGGTACTCGAACGGCGGCGGCTTCACTCGTCCGAGTAGTGTGTCTGGGAACCGGCTCGACAAGGCGCGGCATCGGCGGCCGGAGCCAAGGAGCCGACGAGCACGTGAGGGAGTGCATCGCGTAGATGCACGACCGAGCGCGCGCAGGAGGCGACGCCGGCTTTCGCGCCGAAGGCGCCCGGCCGCCTAGGCCGATGCATTGGCGAGCGCGTTTCCAGACGCACTACTCCACCATCGCGACGGCGCGGCATAGGGCGGCCTCGCCGCCCTGGAAGCGCCACGGAAAGCAGCCGAACTGGATCTTCTGGTCCAGCACCTCATCGATCTGCCCGCCCAGGTTCTCGATGTGAATGATGTCGTGCGGGAAGAGCAGCGTGTGCATGATCTGGTAATCGGGCCTGGGAAAGATCTCGTCCAGGCTGCGGCCCAGCTTCTTCTCCGCCTCCTCCGCCTCGTCGGCACGGATGCGGCGGATGACGGTGTTCATCGGATGGTCCGCGCTGCCGGCGTCGACCGCGATCCAGCGCACGCCGCGGTTCAGGACCCACTCGGCGAATGCGCGGGTCGGTCCCGGGTGGCGGATGAAGTAGGTGGTCTCGTCTGCCTTCAAGCGGTCCGTCCAGTTCTCGGGATAGAACTTGTGGTAGCCGGTGTGGATGACGAGGATGTCGCCTCGCTCGATCCGGTGACCTGTGTCTTTCTCCCAGCGCTCGAAGTGCTCAGGCCCGTACAGGTCGTAGTCGCCCACGCCCATCCGCTCCAGGTCGACGACGCATGCCGGACCGACCAGGAAGTTGAGGGTCAGGTCCCCGATGAACTTGCCGCGCGTCATGAAGTGGGCGGGCGCGTCCAGGTGCGTGCTGACGTGCAGCGTCATCGTGATCTCCTGGCCACCCGCCCTGTCGAAGGCGAGATGCTTGATCCAGCGGATGGCCGGGCCCGGGTAGCCCGCGAACGCCGGCGTGTGCAGCGAGAAGTCCTGCGTGAGATCGAGAAATCTCATGGCACCGCGAGCTTAATCTTCTCCGCGTGTCTGACGACGAGGTCCTGGGGCTGCTGGTTGCCACGCGCGACGAACCGGGCATGCTGTACCGGATCTCGGAGGCGATCTTCAAGCACGGCGCCAACATCACCTACATCGCCGGCGGATCTTCAGCGGATTCGGCCGAGCTTCAGCTCGAGGTAACCGGCGCCGGAGACGAAGCGAGGTTGGTGGCGGACCTGGTGGCGCTGCACGGGATAACGAAGGTGACCCACGTGCCGACGTTTCAGCGCATCTACGGGAAACGCGTGATCGTGATCGGCGGCGGCGCGCAGGTCGGCATGGTCGCCCAGGGCGCGGTGTCCGAAGCGGACCGGCACAACATCCGTGGCGAGCGGATCTCAGTCGACACGATTCCGCTGGTCGGTGAGGAGCAATTGGCGCAGGCGGTGCGAGCGGTCGCCCGCCTCCACCGCGCGCGAGCGCTGGTGCTGGCGGGAGCCCTGATGGGCGGCGACATCACCAACGCCGTGCGCGAGATCAGGGGGGCCGGGATCATCGTCGTCTGCACCAGCATGGCCGGGTCGGTGCCCGATGCGGCCGACGTCGTGGTCAGCGACCCGGTGGAAGCCGGCGTGATGGCGGTGATGCTGATCGCGGACACCGCGAGCTTTTCGATCGAGCACGTCCGGGGCCGCCGGTTCTAGCGGAGCGGCGCCTGAACGTTCGGGAAAGCGAACCGCGCCTCGAGGCTCGGGTCTTGGCGACCGAAAGACCGCGAACCCCAGACTCCCATCAACCGTCATAGGGGCTGGTCATGAAATTGGGTTCCAGCTCGGGGTGAAGCTGGAGGTACCCGTGACGGTCGCGAGCAGGCTCCAATGCTCGGTGGCGAGGAACTGCAGCTTGGCGGCGACACCTTCCGGTTCAACCTGCGGAGTATTGCTCGACATGTTCGGCTCCCGGTTACTACTACTTCAGCCGGTATTTCTGTGGGCTCGAGGACGTTCTCTCGATCAACTTTCTGGCTTCCAGATCAAGCTTGACGACCATCACATGCCAGCCAACGTTCCCTGAGAATTTTCCCTTCAGGCTCTTCGTCAACTCGTTCAGCAGCTCTGTGTGCGTGAGCTCCCTCCGTCCCAGAGCCGAGAGGATGGCCGCCTTGAACGTGTCGTAGTCGTGCTTCAAGACAGGCTTGTTGGCCTTACCCAGCGGGTGTTTGGTCAGTACTTTTTCGTCGTTCATTCCTGGTTCTTCGGCGGGCTTCATCAAGACGACGAACGGAGCGGCCCTGAATCGACGCTCTCAGATCGCTCTGAAGGCTCGGCCGAGCGCTACCGGCTGAACAGGCGCCGAGTCTGTGTCATCCCAGCGATAGCTGAGCCGATCCACCACCCCAACCACGCCGTCGAGCTCCCTCGTCAAGCGGGTCAATATCTCGGCGTCGCTCTTCCGGTCGACCTCGCCCGAGAGCGTGGCGATGTTCCAGTTGACAGCGACTACAACGGCATGCTCCGGCAACGGCAGGACCGCGGGGATCAACCTGTCGGCGATCTCGCGACGGAGCTCGTCATCCGGGCGAAGGAAGACCTGCAGCAGGTCGCTCCGGCTCACGATGCCGGCGATCCGGCCGCGTTCGTCGACCACGACCAGGCGCCTCACATTCCTCTCATGCATCAGCCGAGCAGCATCGCTCAAGCTCACATCGAGCGCAACCGTGATCGCGGGAACGGTCATCACTTCCGAGGCAACCGTACCTGCGGCCTTAGCCCTGTCTTGGCGGCGCTTCTGAGAATGGAGGAGGTCGCGTGAAGATTCCAGCTCGTGGCGCCTCTCCTTGAGCAGCAGGTCGCTCTCCGAGACGATTCCCATCGGAACGCCGTGCTGATCGACGATGGGAATCGCGCTGACCCGATTCTCTTCGATCAGGCGCACCAAGAGCTTGAAAGGGGTCAATGGACTTGCGACATGCACGTGACTGGTCATCACGTCCGACACGGTTCGATGGCGCGGCAGGGTGTTCATGCCGGCACGCGCTCGGCAACAAGCACGGGTCGATCGGTCATGTGAAGCAGGTCGTGTGAGACGGAGCCCAAGAAAAGGCTGCCGATGTCGCCCATGCGGCTCGAGCCGACAACGATGAGGTCGGCATTCCAGTCTGCGGCGATCTCCGCCACCGCCTTCGCGACCGGTCCTCCATGCGCCACCATCCCCTGGACCTTCACGCTGGCGGCCGTGAGCAGCTCGCCGGCCCGTGCCATCGTCTCGCGGATCTCATCCTCGGACTCCACGTAGGCAAAGCCCTGCACCCCGACGATGGCCTGGGCCACGTGCACGACCATCACCGACGCGCCCCGACCCGCGACCGCCACGGCGGCCCGCGCGGCAGGCGCCAGGTCGTCACCGCCAGCTATGGCCAGCACAATTTTCGATACCTTGCCCGGCGATGAGGCCGACCGCCCGCGTGCGATCAGCACCGGGCAATCCACCGCGCACAGCAGCTCGTGGCTGACGCTGTGCTTGGTCATCGACTGCCAGTCGGTGAGGCCCCGCGACCCCAGGACGACCAGGTCGGCCTGAAAGTCTCGTGCCGACAGGGCGATGGCGGCGGCGACGTGCTTGCTGTCCGCGCGGCAAATCTCGCGCTCCGCGATCACGCCGGCCTTGAACAGGCGCTCCACGGTGACGTCCACCAGCTTTTCCGCCTCACTGCGAACCTCGACATCCCAGACTCCATGGCGATGGTGCACCTCGAGATTCCAGACGTGTGCCACCCTGACCTTTGCGGTCGGCGACTTGGCGATCGCGATCGTCGCATCGACGGCCGCCTGCGAAGGCCCGCTGCCATCGGTGGCAAGCAGGATTCTCTCAAAGCGCTTCGTTGTCGCCATGAACAACAGCTTTTCACCGTCCAGACCGCCGCTCTAGGGCCAAACGGCCCCTCTTGAGATGGTCGGACGCCCGGACCCAGGGAGCCCGCCTGGAGTAGATTCGCGATCGTGACTCGTCCGGCAGATCGCAAGGATGTGCTGCTCGAGGCCGGTCTGACCCTCGCCTCAGAACTTTCGCTGCCGATCGTCCTGCAGCGGATCGTGGATCTCGCCGCTCAGGTCACAGACGCCCGATTCGGCGCATTGGGCGTGATCGGCGATGGAGGCGAGCTGGTCGAGTTCATCACCACCGGAGTGTCAGCCAAGCAACGCCGCGCCATCGGACCGCTTCCGCGGGGCCTAGGGGTTCTCGGGCTCCTCATCAAACAGCCCAGGGCAATCCGGATCACGGACATCGCAAGTCACCCCGACGCGGTCGGGTTCCCTGCGAATCACCCTCCAATGAAGTCTTTCCTGGGCGCGCCCGTGCAGGCCATGGGAAGAGTGTTCGGGAACATCTACCTCGCCGGGAAGCGCAGCGCGCCGAAGTTCAGTCAGGAAGACGAGGAATCGGTCGTCATCCTGGCCACCCAGGCAGGAGTGGCGATCGCCAACGCGACCCTCTATGCCGAAACCCATCGGCGAGAGCTTTGGCTCAATGCCCTCCAGGACATCACGAGCGCGATACTTGCGGGCTCCGATGTGGAGTCGCTGCTGGCTGGAATCGCTGAGCATGCGCGCGACCTTGCCGCCGCGGATTCGGCGAGCATCCTGACCACAAGCTCAACGCCGGGACAGCTCGTGGTGGCTGCTGCTGCGGGCGCGCAAGCGGCCCAGGTCCGGGGACAGTCGTTTCCCGCTTCGAGCTCGATTTCCGGCGGGGTTATGGAATCCGGCCGGCCGCTTGTCACCGAGGACGCAACCACCGACCGCGGCGCCTATCAGCCGATGATCCGACTAGGGCGGGTGGGGCCGGCCATCTTCGTGGCGCTTCGGGTGCGGGGTAGAGCCACCGGCACCCTCATGGTCGCCAACCTGAAAGGCGGGCGCAAGTTCGACCGCGAGACCGTCCGGCTCGTTGAAACTTTCGCCGCCCAGGCGTCGGTGGCGATGGAGTATGCCCGCGCCCAGGCCGACGTCCAGCGGGTGGGCCTGATGGAGGAACGGGAACGTATCGCGAGAGAGCTCCACGACGGGATCATCCAGTCGTTGTTTGCCGTCGGGATGAATCTCCAGAGCACAGCGTTGACGTCCGGCTCGCCCGAAACGGCGGCCCGCGTCGAGGCATCAGTGGGTGAGCTCGACAAGGTCATACGCGACCTCCGGAACTATATCTTCGGGCTGAGGCCCGGGATCCTTGCCGACCGGCAGCTCGACCAGGCGTTGCGCACCCTCGGGGAAGAGGTTCAGGCCAATTCGGGTTCGATGATCGTGGTCGAGGTGGACAGCGACCTGGCGGCCCGCCTTTCGGGCCGCTCGCACGAGATCGTCCAGCTGACCCGGGAGGCGCTTTCCAACGTGGCCAGGCACGCTGGGGCGAAGAATTCGGCGGTCAGGCTCGTCCGGGCCGGCCCCAGCGCCGTGCTGACCATCGAGGACGACGGCTCGGGCTTCGATCCGCGGCGGGAATTCGGCGGGAACGGGCTGCGAAACATGCGAGAGCGGGCGTCCGCGCTGGGTGGAACAATGCGCATCACGAGCAAAAATGGGCGGGGCACCAGCCTCCGAATCACGTTCCCGGTGTCTGTAGACAGGGCCGCTCGGCCCGCTCGCAAGAGGTCCACGGACCGTGCAACGACTCGTCGCGGGATGGGACGATAGCCGCCATGGCCTCGCATCGACTCCGCATCCTGCTCGTCGACGACCACGAGGTCGTACGCGACGGCGTGAAGGCCCTCATCAACGCCCACGACGACCTGACTGTGGTCGCCGAGGCCGGGTCGGTGCAGGAAGCCGTCGACCAGGCGGTGAGGACCAAACCGGACGTCGTCGTCATGGACGTCCGCCTCGCGGATGGCAGCGGGATCGAGGCCACCCGCGAGATTCGCGCCAGGCTCGAGAAAACGCAGGTGTTGATGCTGACCTCGTTCGCTGATGACGAGGCGCTGTTTGCCTCGATCATGGCGGGCGCGGCCGGGTACGTGCTCAAGCAGATCCGGGGCGGCGAGCTGATCCGGGCCATCCGCGAGGTCGGCGCCGGCAGGAGCCTCCTCGATCCGGAGGTGACCCGATCCGTTCTGGAGCGTCTTCGCAAGGGCAAGACGATGCGGGATGAGAAGCTCGCCCGATTGTCAGCCCAGGAAGAGCGAATCCTCGTGCTGGTGGCCAAGGGGAAGACCAACGGGCAGATCGGCAAGGAGCTGAAGCTGGCCGAGAAGACAGTGAAGAACTACGTGTCGACCATCCTGTCGAAGCTCGAGGTTGCTCGCCGGGCGGAGGCTGCCGCCTATCTCGCCAGGCACACCACGCTTCCGGGGTCGCAGTAAGAAACCAGACGCAAGAGCCCCGAACTACCTGGGGGCTTGAGACGACGCCCTGACATCGACGGTCTTGCCGATCGTCTCGGCAAGGTCCCTCACGGTGGCCTGAGCGACCTTGTGCATGAGCGCATCGTCAAGCTGCTTGCCGAGGCGGCCGAGCGGGGGCTCGTACATTCCGGAGACGGTCAGTCTCGTGGTCTGTGCGTCAGCGGGCGCCAGCTCGACCTTTCCGGTCATGACCGGAAATAACTGCTCGATGAATGTCGCCTTCCAGGTGATCGGTACCTCGGTCCAGTCGCCGGACGTTACCGGTTCGCCGACCTCGATCGTGACGTCCTTTCTGAGCGAGACCCCGCCGACCTGCGGGCCGACCCCAGCGTGGCCCGAGCCATCGAGGCGATCGAACCACTCGCCAGGACCCAAAGCCAGAACGGCCCTCGCCGCCTCGACCGGGTGGGCTATGTGAACCGAATGCTCAACAAACACCCGACGAGTGTGGTGCCAGGAACACTGGAATACAGGTGCCATCAGGCCCTATCCGCCAGGGTCCGACGGCCCGTACGGTTTGGCGCCTAAGCCGGGTGTTTCCCGCCGCCGCCAAGGCGGCGGAGAAGTGATCGCACCGGGTCGAAGTACACGTCGTCCATGCGCTCCTTGAGCGGGATGATCGCGTTGTCCGTGATGTGGATGTGCTCGGGACAGACCTCAGTGCAGCATTTCGTTACATTGCAGTAGCCGAGCCCGGCCTTTCCCTTCAGGAGCGCGCGCCGGTCGAGGACGTCCTTCGGGTGCATCTCGAGGCTTGCGATCCTGACCATGAATCGCGGGCCCTGGAACGCACCCTTCAAATCGTGGGCTCGCAAGACATGACAGACGTCCTGGCACAGGAAGCACTCGATGCATTTGCGAAACTCCATCACGCGCTCGACGTCCTTCTGCTGCATCCGCCATGGCTCGCTGCTGGAGAGGTCCTTCTCGCTCGGCGTGAATGGCGGTATCTCCTTGTTGACCTCGTAGTTCCAGCTGACGTCCGTGACGAGGTCCTTGATGACCGGAAACGCCTTCATCGGCCCGACGCTGATCCGGCCCCCGTACTCGGCGATCGGCGTCTTGCACATGAGGCGCGGGAAGCCATCGATCTCGGCCGAGCACGACCCGCACTTGGCTGCCTTGCAGTTCCAGCGCACGGCGAGGTCGGACGCCATGTTGGCCTGCACCCACAGCACGGCGTCGAGGACGACCATGCCCTCCCGAACCGGCACGCGGTAGGAGACGAGCTCGCCGCCTTTCGCGTCGCCTCGCCAGATGTTGAGGTCGAGGGTGGTCAGCTCCATTTACTCCATCTCCTCCGGCGTGTAAGTCGCATAGGACCGGTGCAAGATCTCGGCGAGATAGCTGGGCATGGTCGGGATGGGCTCAGCCTCGACGCTCATGCCATGCGGCGTCTGCTTAGTGATGTAGTTGACTGAAGCAAGCTGATCGTCGGTCTTCGGGTAGTCCGACCGAGCGTGAGCGCCTCGGCTCTCCTTGCGTTCGAGCGCCGACCGCAGCAACGCTTCGGCGTTGACCAGCATCGATCGGATGTCCCACGAGGTGTGCCATCCGGGATTGAAGGCGAGCGTCGTCGAGCCGCCCGTCCCACACACGTTTGCCCGTTCACGCAGATCCTCGATCTTGACCAGCCCCTCTTTCAGGCCGGCTGCCTCACGAACGATCGGCGCGTGCGTCGACATCGTGTCCTGGATCTCCGCGTGCAGCTTGTACGGACTCTCGCCGGCAGGCCGGTCGAAAGGTGCCATGAGCGCCGCGATCGCCTGCTGCACTTGCGCCGGATCGATCTTTGTGTTGCCGGCCTTCGGGCTCCGCTTCACCGCCTCTGCCGCGGCGTCGCCGGCCCGTTTGCCGAAGACCAGCAGGTCACTCAGGGAGTTGCCGCCCAGGCGATTGGCCCCGTGCAGCCCCGCCGCGAGCTCGCCCGCGGCGTAGAGGCCGGGAACGTTCGTCGCGCCGGTCTCGGGCTCAACCCGCACGCCGGCCATCATGTAGTGAAGGGTTGGCGCCACCTCCATCGGCTGCTTGGTGATGTCGACATTTGAAAGTTTCAGGAACTGCTCGTACATCGACGGTAGCTTGCTCTTGATGAACTCAGGCTTCCTGTGGCTGATGTCAAGGTAAACGCCGCCGTGCGGTGTCCCGCGGCCGGCAATGACCTCCGAGTTGATGGCGCGGGCCACGACGTCTCGCGACGACAGCTCCATTCGCTCGTGGTCGTATCTCTCCATGAAGCGCTCGCCGTCCTTGTTCCGCAACACGCCACCCTCGCCGCGCACCCCTTCGGTGACCAGTAGGCCGCGCACGCCCGCGGGCCAGACCATGCCCGTCGGGTGGAACTGGACCATCTCCATGTCACGGAGCTGCGCGCCGGCGTCGTAGGCGAGCGCAGTCCCGTCGCCCGTGCTCTCCCACGAGTTGGAGGTGACGCGGTACATCTTTCCGGCGCCGCCCGAGGCAAGCACGAGCGCGGAGCAGCGATAAAGGATCAGCGAGCCATCCGAGCGCCGGTAGGCGAGCGCGCCGACCACTCGGCCGTCTGCCGTCAGCAGCTTGAACGCCGTCGTCTCCATGTGGACGTCTACACCGGCGGTGTGCACGGCGCGGTCCTGGAGGGTCCTGATGAGCTCTAGCCCGGTGCGATCCCCGATGTGGGCCAGGCGCGGATACGTGTGGGCTCCAAACGGCCGCTGGTGGATGCGCCCCTGCCACGTACGGTCGAAAACCGCGCCCCAGCGCTCGAGCTCGATAACCCGATCTGGCGACTCTTTGGCGTGGATCTCGGCCATCCTCCAATTGTTGATGAGCTTGCCGCCTTTCATCGTGTCGGCGAAGTGCACCTCCCACGAGTCCTGGTAGGCGACGTTGTGCATCGCCGCAGCGACGCCGCCTTCTGCCATGACCGTGTGGGCTTTGCCCAGGAGCGACTTGCAGACGACCAGCACGCGCGCACCGGCCTCCGCCGCCGCGATGGCGCCGCGCAGGCCCGCTCCGCCCGCCCCTAGGATGAGGACGTCGGTCTCGACCGTCTCGTAGGAGGCGGTGCTCACATCACCCACCGCGGGTCGTGCAGCACGCCGGCCAGCAGGAGGCGGATGTAGATGTCGGTCCCCGCGACGGAGATCAAGCTCGCCCACGCCCAGCGGTCGTGCTTGATGTTGAGCACGGTCACGCCCTTCCACAACTTGTGCCGTGCGCGAGCCGCGAGCGAGCACGAGAAGCAGTCGAGGTCTCCGCCGGCCAGGTGCCTGAAGGCGTGGCAGCCGAAGGTGTAGCCGGACAGCAGGAGCACGTTGGCCAGCATCAGCACGCTGCCCAGGCCGACGCCGAACCGGCCGCCGAAGTCGAACGCGACGATCGCGTCGAACCAGAGGAAGGCCACCTGTACCACGGTCGCGTAGAACGCGAACCGGTGGAAGTTGTTGAACACCCACGGGAAGGCGGTCTCACCGCGATATCGGCGGCCGGCCCGCTCTGGCACCGCGCACGAGCGGGGATGCCCGAAGAAGCTCCGGAAATAGGCTTTGCGGTAGTAGTAGCAGCTGAGGCGGAAGACCAGCGGCGCCCATGCCACCCAGACTCCGGGTGGGATCGGGCCGACCTTGATGAGCGGCGAGTAGAACGGGCTGAGGTACGGGGCGTAGTAGCCCTCGTGCTGGAAGAACACGACCCAGATTGCGAAGATGCCGAAGAGGCTGAGAGCGACGACCACGAAGGCCGGATACAGCCAATTCGGCAGGACGCTGTACGGGTTGTGGATCCGCGGGCGACCTGGGGTTACCTCGCGATCAACCGGCTGGGTAAGCGCCACGTGTGTCAGTTTCGCCTATTCGCAGTGCACAAAGAAGCCCCGGCGGGCCGAGGCCCGCCGGGGCTGCCGTCCGAAGAGGTGTCAGGCAGCGACCATCTGCGCAACCTTGACTTTGATTGACTCGGGCTTGCGCACGGCGATGAAGAGCTCGAATATCAGAGCACCCAAGGCCACGATGGCCGCGACCAGGAGTCCGATTCCGGCGAATGTGGTGTAGACGCCGAGGGTCCACCAGCCCCATGAGTTGAGGAGCGTGGCGCGCAGCATCTCGCCAGTGAAGAGCGTGGTCTTCTGACCGTTGAGTGTCGCGACGTTGGCCTGAAGCGTTGCGTAGTTAGGGTCCGTCTTGGACGCGGCAGCGAGCGCGGCGTTCGCGGCCGTGATCTTGGTGCCGATCGAGGCGTAGGTCGAGCCGCCTGCGACAGTTTGCAGGTGCTTGCCGAGGAAGTCCTGGGCATAGATCCTGGCCTGGTTACCGTCGATGACCTGGTTGCCGGCCTGGTCCCGAATCTCCTGCGGGAACTCCGCGGGGTCCAGCGCGCCGCCGGCCTTGATCTGGTCGGAGGTTGGGAAGAAGACCTGCTGAGCGGTCAGCTCGTCCTTGACCATGTTCGTCACGAAGCTTCCCTCGTAGAAAAGGAAGCCAGAGGCCCCCGCGAGAATGAGCACCAGCATCGCCTGAAGAGAAACGATTCGCCACCGAATTGACTTGTTCACGTTGTTTCCTCCTGGAATTGGCCTCTTGCGAGGTTTTGATTGAGCTTTTGGACGGCTCTTCATCAAGTCAACAGGTCGGCGGGATCGGTGACGCCTGCCATACGGCACAGGAGGAATAGGTGCTGGGTCCCGCGCTGGAGGGGTCTTTCGGCCATGAGGAGGGGCCGGAGAGCTTCCGGCCCCTTCGATACGGGGGACAGTCCGTCGACTAATCGGCTGGCGGCCGCTTTTTCGACTCCTCCCTGGCGGCCAGCGATGCCGCCCACACGGCTGCTCGGAAGCCACCCCGGCTCCGCCCTTGGTTGCGGCGAGCTACGGTCGCGGATCAGCTAGCGCTGCGACAACGCGCTTCTTCGCCGGTCGTGACCCTGGATCGCGGACCGGATGCGTGCGGATGAACGCCCTCTGGAGCGCGTCTGCGATGAGCAGATAAGCGACGGAGTAGGCCTCGATCTCGAGCTGTTCGGGCACAGTGAGAGTGCCGAAGTGGAGCAGGCTCCGAGCATCGGGAACATTCACCAGCGCGACAGTCACCACGAATGCCGTGGCCACCGCGATCACGATCGGGAGGCTGGGCCATGGCCTGCTCCAGAACCAGCCGGGCGTGCGTACGGCGAACAGAACCAGGAGCGCGGTTGAGCCGAGGAAGAGAAACCACGCTGCGTGGACGACCTCTGGAGACCGCGCTGACAAGAGACGCAGCAGTCCGAAAGCAAAGAGCGCGTTGACGAGCCCGAGAAAGACCGAAAGCTCGACCAGCCGGCGCACGTCCCACCGACGCGGCGTGGCGACGTCCTCGAGTGAAACCACGTCCGTCACGATCGCGAGCATGGGCAGGTCGGCGATCACGTTAAGAAGCAAGACCTGGTCCGGAAGCAGCGGGAGGTAGTTGAGCACAAGCGATGCGACAGCGACGATGATCACGTTGGCGAAGTTGCTCACCATCGTGTAGAGCAGGTAGCGGTTGATGTTAGTGAACGTTCGGCGACCTTCCTCGACGCCGTCCACGATCACGCCGAGGTCGTCCTGGAGGAGCACGAGGTCCGCCGCGCCCTTGGTGGCGTCGGTACCGCTGGCCAGCGCGATTCCGACGTCCGCGGTCTGCAGTGCGGGCGTGTCGTTTACGCCATCGCCCGTGACCGCCACGTGCCTGCCGAGACCCTGCAGCGCCTGAACCAGGTGGAATTTGTCGGCCGGCGCGAACTCCGCGAAGATTCGGCCGCGCAGCGCGACCTCCGCAACATCGCTGCCGCGGAGCTCGCTCGCCGACACGATCGCCTCGTCCGGCACGTCGATCCCGATCTGGCGCGCCAGCGCACCCGCGCGCGATCGAGCGTCGCCGGTCACGATCTTGACCTCGACTCCGATCTGGCTCGCGCGAGCCAGGGCCGCCGCGGCGCCCGGTCGAGGGGGATCGGACAGCGCGAGGAGACCGATGAGGGTCAGATCGCCCGAGCCTGGCGCATCGCCGCCGGCAGTCCCGCCGAGAGCCGTCTCGTTCGCGACGGCGAGGACCCGGCCTCCGCCGGCTTGGAGCCTGTTGAGGTCCCGCGCGATCGTATTTTTCAAGTTGTCGTCCAGCGCGCGATCGCCGGTCGGGGTCCGGATCCGCGAGCAGCGCTCCACCACCACCGCAGCCGCGCCTTTGTAAATGAGCTCTCGGTTGCCCGGCCGATCCACAGCGACGCACATCTGCTTGGTCTCCGAGCTGAACTGCATCACCGTGTGGCGCCGCAGCGCGCCCAGGACTTGGAGATCGAGCTCATTGGCCGCATCGATGATCGCGTCATCGATGGTGCTCACCCCTGTGCGCGGGTAGCTCGAGCAGAGCAGCGCTGATTCCAGCAGGGCTTGAGTTGGGACGAGAGCCCACGTGTCCACCAGTTGAGTGCGGTTTTCGGTGATGGTGCCTGTCTTGTCGATGCAGAGGGTGTCGACCACGCTGAGGTCCTCGACCGCGGCCAGGCGTCGAACCAGCACCTTTTTCCTGGCCAGCGCGGCGGCGCCGAGCGCAAGCGTGGTCGCGGTCACCGCGGGCAATGCCTCCGGCACGATGCCCAGCGCCAAGGCGAGAGCCAGGGTCAGCGACACGAGGACGCCGCGCCCGAGAAGCGAGTTGCTGATGAACACCCCCGCGGCGAGGACGAGGCCGAACCTCAGAAGGAAAGCCGCGAAGTGTGAGAGGTTGACCTGGAAGTCGCCGGGGGCGTGGGCACCCTTGACCAGCGAAGCGGTCTTCCCGAATTGCGTCATCGAGCCGGTGCCGATCACAATCCCCTTCCCCTCGCCGCCCACAACGGTTGTTCCGGCGAAGACGATGTCGGTCCAATCGATCGCCGCTCGGCTGACCACGGGGGCGATCGATTTGGGCTGGGGCACCGACTCGCCGGTGAGCGTTGCCTGATTCACCTCGAGTCCGTCAGCCTCGAGAAGACGTATGTCCGCGGGCACCAGGCCGCCGCTGCGAATGAAGATGACGTCGCCTGGCACCAGCTGCTCAGCCGGCAGGTCCAGCTCCGCTCCATCGCGGATCGCCTGGCAGTGAAGCGGAAGAAGGGCCCGCAACGCGGAAAGCGCTCTCTCGGCGCGGTACTCCTGAACGATGCTCAGGCCGACGTTGAGCGCAATCAGTCCCAGGATGATCGCCCCGTCGACGAGGTCGCCGGTGACAATCGTGAGCACGCCGGCGCCCGCAAGCAGGATGTTGATGCCGTTGCGCAACTGTTCCAGCACGATCGTCCACAACGACCGCGACTCGACCGCGAGGGCGTTGGGACCAATCCTCGCCATCCGGCTGGCGGCCTCGCGTGCACCCAGGCCTCGCGGGCTCGACTGCAGGATATCCATCACCGCCTCGGGGGCCGCCGCGGCAGCAGTCTCCGCGGTCGGTGCGGGCTTCACTGAGACGTCAGTTGCCACGGCTCATTAAATCGCCTCGTGGCTGCACGCGGCGGCTCAGAGCCGGACGGCCCGCCGAAGAGAGGTCCTCTGCACCTGTCACAGAATTGCCGCCGGCGGCAGTGTTGATGGCCATGAAGGTCCGCGAGATCATGTCGCGTCCGGTGATCACGGTTTCAGCCGAAACGGGCATCAAAGCCGCGGCGAACCTGCTGGTGGAGCACCGCGTATCTGCCCTGCCGGTACTCGACGCGAAGGGCCGGCTCGTCGGCATCGTATCCGAGGCTGACCTGCTGTCGATCGAGACTCGACCTGATCCGCGCGCCCAGGCGACCCCGCTGGTTCCGACGGCCGGCAGCTCGCCGAAAACGGTTGGCGAAGTGATGACCCGCGACGTGCTGACGGTCTCGCCCGGCAGCGAGGTATCCGAGGCGGCACGCATCATGCTCGATGAGGGCATCAGGCGGGTCCCGGTGGTACAGGGGCGCCGCGTGGTCGGCATCCTGAGCCGCCGCGACCTGGTCAAGGTGATAGCTCGGGGCGACGGAGAGATCGAGGCCGAGATCGAGCTCCGGCTGGGGGAGCTCGGAATGGGAATTGGCCGCGGCGCCGTCAACGTGGCCTCCGGGGTCGCCACCATCCAGCTGGAGAGCCTGGAAGCCGGAAGCAGGCTGGTCGAGTCTGTGGCCTTGACCGTTCCCGGGGTACTCGAGGTCCGGTTCGCTCCAAGGGTGCCAGCTCGGTCCGCGCTCGGGCTAGGGTCTCGAGCGCACCGCCCCCTTTGACGCATTGACAGGCGGCGAGTTGAGGTCGGCCGGCGCCGGACCGGTAAATCAACCAGAGGTGACCGCGGCGGGCCGCAAACAGGTCCCCTCCGCGGCAGGCCGATAGGCCCTATTGGGCCATCGCCGCGAGCGAGATGCTGAACTCGGTAATTCAGGTGAAGGTCATGGGTGAAAGGCGGCGCACGCACAGTCTGGGCAAGCGGCTGGTCGAGGGTGTTCAACTGCGGTCCCTTCCGCCGATCGAACTACCCTGGATCACCACTTTCAATCTGCGCTGGTGGCGTCATGCCGAAGAAGAAAGCTCTCGGCACAAGCAGGGGCCTCGGGGCCGAGCCGGGATACCTAACTGACGCTCGCCGCGTCAGCGCGATCCTATAGGCGGTCTGGATGCGCCAGGCTCGAGCCGGATCCTGGCATCGACGACCACCGCTCCCGCAGTGTGCACGACGAGCGGGTTGAGGTCCATCTCCGCGACTTCGGGATGAGCCTCCACCAGGGCGCTCACCCGGAGCAGCACGTCTTCCAGCGCGGCCACGTCCGCGCGCGGGGCGCCGCGGTAGCCATCGAGTTGAGGAAATGTCTTCAGCGACCGGACCATGCGGTCCGCGTCGCCCTTCGTGATGGGGGTGATCCGGACCGCCACGTCCTTCAACAGCTCTGTTGCAGTGCCGCCGGCCCCGCATGCGAGCACGGGTCCGAAGTGCTGGTCCTGGACCACTCCGACCAGCATCTCGACGCCATCCGGCACCATCGGCTGGACCTGGAAGCCGGAGACATGGTGCCCGGCGGCTTCCAGGGCGTCGGCCATTTGAGTGGCGGCGTGTTCCACCTGGCTCGCCCCTCTGAGATGCAGGCGAACGGCCCCGGCATCCGACTTGTGCAGAACTCCTGTCGCGACGGCCTTCAAAGCGATCTCCTCTCCCATCCGCTCGGCCTCACGGCCGGCTTGATCGGGAGAGCTCGCCTGACGGGTTTCGACGAACGTGATCCCGTAGCAGGTCAGCAGCTCGGAGACCGCGGACGCCTCCAGCCACCCTGCCCCGGACGCGAGGGCGGCCGCGATGATCCCAGCCGCGCGATCGCCGTCGATGCCGCCGATCTGGGTGACCGTCTCTTCGGGCGCTGAACGCCAGGCGCCGTAGCGGGCGACCAGGCTCAATGCACGTGCGGCCTCCTCGGGGAACGGGTAGTGCGGAATCCGGACACCGCATGCCTCGATCACGCGCGGTGCGGCCTGCTTCGACATGAACACGCTGAGCACGGGGATCGCGCGGGACAGGGCGGCGGCGGCTCGATGGATCGCGCGCACAACCTCTGTGCCTTTTGTGATCAGCGGCGGCGTGAAGATCACGATGATGGCGTCGATCTCCTCGCAAGCGGCCAGAACCGAGATCGCCCGCTCGTAGTCTTCGCCATTCGCGGCCGCCAGCATGTCGACCGGATTGCCGGTCGACCCTGCAGCGGGCATGGAAGCAGCCAGCGCCTTGCGAACGACCTCCGGAAGGGGCGGCACGACAAGACCGTTGGCCTCGCAAGCGTCGGCACACAGAATCGCCGGACCGCCCGCATTGGTCAAGATGGCGACCCGGTTGCCCACGGCCAGGGGTTGGCTGCCCAGAAGCAGCGCGGCATCGAACAGCTCCGCCAGGGTGTCGGTCCGGATCACGCCGGCTTGCTGGAAAAGAGCATCCACTGTGATGTCGGAGGCAGACAACAGCGCGCCCGTGTGGGAGGAGGTGGCCCTGTTGCCGGCCTGAGTGCGCCCGCCCTTCACAACCAGGATGGGCTTCGACCGGCTCACTCGTCGCGCGACACGCGCGAACTTGCGCGGATTTCCGAAGGACTCGAGGTACAGCATGATCACGTCCGTCTGGGGGTCGCCCTCCCAGTACTGCATGAAGTCGTTGCCGGACAGGTCGGCCTTGTTGCCGACCGACACGAAAGACGAGAGACCGGAACCCATAGCCTGAGCGCGAGCCATCACCGCCAGACCGAGGCCGCCGCTCTGCGAGAGAAAGCCGATGCGGCCAGGGACGGGCTTGTCAGGCGCGAATGTCGCATCGAGGCTCACCTCCGGCGCGCTGTTGATCACGCCCATGCAGTTGGGGCCCACCAGCCGCATGCCGACCTGGCGGCAGATCTCGACCAGCTCACGCTGAAGGCCGGCGCCTTCGGGCCCGGCTTCGGCAAATCCGGCAGAGATCACAACAAGTCCGCGGACTCCTTTCTGGGCGCACTCGCGGGCGACCGTCGCGACCACCGCGGCGGGAACCGTGACCACCGCCATCTCCACGTCGCCGGGAATTGCCAGCACCGAGGGATAGGAGGGAACGCCTTCGATCTCGGTCGCGGCGGGGTTCACCGGATATAGAGGGCCGTGGTATCCGTACGCGACGAGGTTGTGTACGACGGCGGCGCCGATGCTTCCGGCCTGCCGCGACGCGCCGATCACAGCCACGGACCGCGGCGCAAGCAGGTGGGTCACGGCTGCTACCGCCGCCAGCCGTTCGCGGTCTTCGAACTGGCGGATCCCATCGGGGCCGATCTTGGTCGGCAGGTCAGCGTGCACCTCGCCCGGTGTAGACCGGGCGTGCACCGGAAAGCCGCTCTCACGGAGCATCTGGAGCATCCGGTGGTTCTCCGGCCGGACCACCGCCTCGAACATGTCGAACCCGGCGGTGGCTGCGGCCTCCGCCAGCTGGCCAAGCAGGATCGTGCCCAGGCCCCGACCCTGGTAGGCGTCGGCCACAGCCAGCGCCATCTCAGCTTTTCGCGGCGCGATCTCGACGTACATCGCGTGTCCGACGATCTGAGCCATCGCACCTGCCACAGCTACGAGGCCGTAGTTGGACGTGTAGTTGACGTTGACCATTCTTTGAATCGACGAGTCCGCATTGGCGACGGCCGCGAAGAACCTGAAGACACGGGATTCCAGCGACAGGATCGAGAAGAAGCGACCGAGCTCGACGGCATCTTCGACGCGCACCGGCCTGATGGTCAGCGTCGACCCATCGCGCAAGACGACCGTCGCCTCGCGATGGGCGGGGTATGCCGCCGTCACTGCGTCAGCATGCGCGATCTGCGCGGTCGATCAACCCGCGATGGCCCTGGTCCGTGCGGGCGCATTGCGGCCGCCCGTACATGCCGGCCGACGAAGGCGAGGCCCCCACCTTGTCGCTTGGCCGTGTACAGGGCGAGGTCCGCGTGACGCATCAGCTCATCAGGGTGCGTGCCATCGTCCGGGAACAACGCCATGCCGGCGGATAGGCCCACCTCGATTTGCTTACCATCGATCGAATAGTTCCGTGCAACAGAGCGAAGCAGCGACCTGACCCTGCGGACAGCCGCTCCCGAACCGGCGACGTGGGGCAGGATCCAGGCAAACTCGTCGCCGCCTATCCGGGCCACTGTGTCCGTCGACCGAAGGCCGGCCTCGAGGTGGGCCGCAAGCCGGCGGAGGATGAGATCGCCGGCGACGTGGCCGAACGCATCGTTGACGGTCTTGAACCCGTCGAGGTCGAGCATCACGACGGCGACGGGCCGGCGGTCGCGTTTGAAGCCGAGCATCGCCTGATTCAGGCGGTCAAAGAAAAGAGTTCGATTGGCGAGCCCTGTCAGGGGATCGTGGAGCGCCCTGTGCTCCAGGTCGCGTTCCAATCTTTTCCGTTCGGTCGCATCGCGTATCGCTGCGACGGTCTGCATGCTGCCGGGCCGCCCGATCGAGCCGAGGGCGATGTCTACCACAAATTCCGAGCCGTCCTTCCGCCTCAGGCGGAAATCGTTAGCGGCGGACCCCATGGGTCTCGGTTTTGGTCTGACGGAGTAATTGAGGCGCCAGTCACGGTGCCTCGCGCGAAGGCTCGGCGGCACGAGCACCTCGACGGGACGTCCCAACAGCTCGTTGCGTCGGTATCCGGTCAGCTGTTCTGCCTGCCGGTTGGCGTAGACGATCCGGCCCATCTGGTTGACGACCACCACCCCGTCTGGAAGCGATTCCAGCACGGCCGTCTCCAACAACGCCGGCGAGACGCGGGGCCGGCCTTCAATCCGCGTCTCGCCCCCGGGAACACCCAGAAGCCGAACCAAGGGTGGCGTCTCAGTCCCTGGACGAAGGCACCAGATCGTTGGTGACAGGCGCGCTCTTGATTGACGGCCTGACCACCAGGACTGAGATGCCGGCTGCCTGCATGACCTTGTGCGTGACGCTGCCGAGCAAGAGCCCCTGTACGTCGGATAGGCCACGCGAGCCCATCACGATGAGGTCGATCCCGTTCGCCTCAGCGGTTTCGACGATGGCCTTCGCGACGTGCCCAGCGGCCATGTCGCGAACCTGACCCTTGGCAGCGAGACCCAGATCGCGCAGCTTCTTCACGGCGTCGCCGACCATGCCTGCCGCCCCGGCGGGCGTCTCGAGTGAGTAGATGACAGCGCGGCCCTTGTCGTGCTCGCTCACGTGCAGGACAAAGATCTCGCTGTCGAACTTCCTTGCCACCTCGATCGCGACAGGCAGCACCTCCTGCGAATATGTGGAACCGTCGATGGCGACCAATATGTGTTTGAACATCTCAAAGCCCTCCAGCCCGGAATACCCCAAGCTTGAGACCAACACGCTGTGCGAGGCTAGGGCCGGGGTCCCCATCTGAGTAGGGTCTTCAGGCCCTGTTGACACTTGTGCTCCGCGGGTTCAAATTGACGCCAACGCAAAACGTCCTAAAGGAGAAACGTATGGATACGCCGGCGACTTACTTTCACTGGGGCTTTATCCTTATCTCGGTTCCCAACCTACTCGTGATCGCGGGAATGATCGTTCTCTTTGCGATCGCACTCATCGCACCGTTCCCACACGCTGAGGGGGACGACGATGGCGGTAACAAATAGCCCTCAAGGGGCAGACCCCGGCGCGGCGGCCCGGCCAGAGTCCAACAGCTGGACGCTGCGCCTCCGTCAGGCGATCGACCGACATCTCCCGATGGACCACCTGCTCCCCGACCGGCAGCCCTACTACGTCGGTTCGTGGGTCTACGTTTTCGGCGTCGTCACGATCGCGGCGTTGGCCTGGGTGATCGCCAGCGGCGTCGTCCTGTCGTTCATGGGACCGCAGTGGTGGCACGACTCAAGGGTCGGCCACTTCTTCAACAGCCTCCACTTCTGGTCCGTTCAGCTGTTCTTCATCTTCATGGTCCTGCACCTCTGGGGCCAGTACTTCATGGCCGGATGGCGCAGTGGTCGCGCGGCGACCTGGATGATCGGAGTGATCATCTTTGGAACAAGCATCCTCACCGCCTTCACCGGCTACCTGTCTCAGCAAAACTTCGCGTCGCAGTTCATCGCCATCAACGCCAAGGACGCGATGAACGGCGCCGGCATCGGAGCTTTCTTCAACGTTTTGAACTTCGGCCAGATGTATGGGCTGCACGTGATGCTGCTGCCGATCGGGATCACGATCCTCGTGGTCGCGCACATCGTCATGGTGCGCACGCGCGGCGTTGTGAAACCGATCGACCCCGAAGGAGGCGCACGGCCATGAAATCGATGGGCGCGACTCAAGAGGAGTACTACCGCGGCGTGCGAATGGAGCGCTACGACCTCGTGAAGGAGCTCGTCATAGCCGTTGTGGCAGTCGGCGTCATCGCTTTGATCGGCGCCGCCGTGCTGTCCTCGCCCGATGTGGCGCCGGTGACGATCGCGACCTGGTCGCAGGCGGACCCGGTGGACTTCGTGACCACCGCCACCGGGGAGCTCGCAGGCTCGAGCACGAGCGCCGGTTACGGCGCCCCCTACAACTCGGCGGGTCCAGGCCAGAGCTGGGGGCCGATCGCCCCACAGAGCTGGTTTGGAGTGCGTATACCCATCGATTCCGCCAACGCATTCGTGATCCAGCCGCTGCAGCGGGCGAGCTTCAGCAATACGACCCTGGGCACAGCGCTCAGCACCTGGCAGAACGCCACAGCCGATCAGCAGACCACATGGCTGGACGCGTATTCGAAGGCACTCGTCGATGCAACCGTAAGCGACGGCGCGGTGGCCGTTGCTGACGGCGACTATGGCCCGCTGCCGGTGATGATGTCCAACCTGGTCGGGATCGCCCAGGCGGGTGGGCTCGATGGATTGCTCGTGATCAACGGGCGGTTCTACCAGACCGACTACACGCAGCCCCTGCTCTTCATGGGCGACGGCGGCTATCTCGCGGGGCTTGCCGACCAGGCGCATCTGACGGGCAGCCTGTGGGGAATGATGAACGAGACCGGCCAGTACCCCGGCCAGACCTGGCTGTGGCTCTACACGATGTGGTACCAGGTGTTTCCCTTCAACAGCGACACAGGATTCATCGGCGTGAATGCGGGCAACGCTGACCTCGGGATCATCATCCTCATGACGCTGCTCACCGTAGCGCTGGCCCTCGTGCCGTTCATTCCGTTCCTGCGCGACATTCCGCGCTGGATCCCCATCCACCGCTTGATCTGGCGCCAGTACTACGCCCCACGCAAGGGTGCGGCTCGCACCTAGAGATTCTTTTCACCAAACCACCCGCAAGGGGCCGCGCCGGCGGCCCCTTTATTTCTGGTACCGGGCCCTGGCTACTTGGTAGGGGTGGTCTTCTGGCGCAGCGCCTTGTCCAGCTCGTCGCCGACCTCGCGAAGGGTTCCTCCCAGCGCAGCTCCAAACGATCGCGCCGCCTGCTTCGTGGTGGCCCGAACCTCCGGGTCGCTGGTGGCCTTATCAAGGGATTCAAAGAACTTCTCAGCGGCCTGCCCGATCTGCCGCAGCGCGCTGTTGATCTCGGCGGTTTCCTTCTCGTGATCCGCCGCCTTGTAATGGCGGTTGAGCTCGCTCGCGAGCGATCTCATGTCCGCCTGGAAACGGTTCCACGACTCCTTCGTATTCGTGTCTGTCATTGGTTCGATCTCCTTTGACTCAAGGTTACGCAGGCGCTGCAGCGTCCGCATGTGCGCAATGACCTGCATTTTCCAGGCCCATGTCCTCGGGCGCTTTCGCCGCCGAAGGCGCATCGTTATGGTCATCCCGAAGCCTTGCGAGAAATAGAGAGCTGAATGAACGACGAGACCAGCGGCCGGCGGACTCCAATCCGGACGCGTTATCGCAACCGGGGTTGTGGATGCGGCGGCGGTGGTTTCATCTTCGTGCTGACCGTGGGCATCCTTTTGAGTCTCTTTAACGTAGGCATTGGAATCGGCTTGTCGGCGCGCATCCCGTTCACCCAGAGCAACCTCACGGTGGCCGGCGCGGTGGGCGCGAAGAGCAAGGCCGTCGCGGCCCTGCCCAGCTATACCGACGGGCGCCTGGGCGGGAACCAGAACCTCTTTAACAACTCGACGACGATGACCATCGGCCCGGCCGAAGGCGCCGCGCTGGTGATTCTCGGCAGGCAGGACGATGCGCCAGCAATCGACCTGCACCTGGACATTCGATAAAGCCGGTGGTTTAGGAGGCACACATATGGCGACCAGGCGTTCGGGCATCAGGCGGATCGTCGTAGGCGTAGACGGTTCGGAGCATTCGGACGCGGCCGTCGAGTGGGCTGCTCGGATGGCGAAGGGCATGGGCTCCGAGGTGGTCGCCGTGTTTGCGATCGCACCGCCCATCTACTTCGATACCGCTTACAACGCTCCGGTCGAGCTCGCGCAGTTCGACCCGGAATGGCGGGCCGAGATGAAGAAGGAATTCGAACACGACTGGTGCAAGCGGCTTCGAGCTGCCGGAGTCAAATACCGCACCGTGATGGAGGATGGGCGGCCCGCTTCGGTGCTGGCGGCTGTCGGTGACAAGGTTGACGCGGACCTGATCGTCGTCGGTCGCAGAGGCCGCGGCGGGATCGCTGAGCTGGTGCTCGGAAGTGTGAGCCACGAGCTGGTCATGCACTCCAAGCGTCCAGTCCTCGTCATTTCAGGTCCGGTGCAAGGACAGGTCACGATTGGGTCGAAGCGTCGACGGACCTAGATGAGGGACGGCGGCGGGGCCGCCGAGGCCATGAGCACAGAGGTGTTGCGCGTTAGCGCGGTGGCCTGAAAGAAGACGGAGCGCGCCGGTGATCGGCGCGCTCCGAGTGCGAACCTAAACCGCTGTCGTGATTCCGACCTTCGACTTCGTCTCGGTGGAAACCTCAGTTCCCTTGAGTACGACTTTGAGCGCGTGGGTCTTGGCCGCATCGCCAAAGACGTCGTACGCCTGCATGGCCTCGTCCATCGCGAAGTGATGGGTGGCCAGCACCGTCGGGTCCAGCTTGCCGCCCTCGATCAGGGATAGGAGCTGCGGGATGGTGCGGGTGTCGACCAGCCCGGTGGTAATGGTGACGTCCTTGATCCAGAGCTTCTCGAGGTGGAGCGTCGCGGGCTTGCCGTGTACGCCCACGTTGGCCAAGGTTCCGCCGGCACGGATCAGCTCCGCGGCCAGCTCGAACGTCGCCGGAATTCCGACCGCCTCGACCGCAACATCTGCGCCAAGGCCGCGCGTCAGCTTGAGGACCTGCTTCACCGCATCTTCGCGGCCGTTGTTGATGGTCACGTCAGCGCCGAACTCCTTCGCCTTCGCGAGACGGCCGTCATCGAGGTCGATCACCACGATGTGAGCCGGGGAGTAGAGCTTGGCGGTCATGACCGCGGCCAGGCCGACCGGACCCGCCCCAACGATGGCGACAGTGTCTCCCGGTCGCACTCTGCCGTTCTGGACGCCAACCTCGAAAGAGGTCGGAAGGATGTCGGACAGGAACAGGACCTGCTCATCAGTGAGCCCCGATGGCACCTTGTAGAGCGAGTTGTCCGCAAATGGGACCCGTGCGTACTCCGCCTGCAGTCCGTTGATCAGATGTCCGAAGATCCAGCCTCCGCCGCCGGTGCATTGGCCGTAGCGGGCCTCTTTGCAGAACCGACAGCTGCCGCACGCCGTGATGCAAGAAATCAGGACGTGATCGCCGATCTGGAAGTTGCTGACCGCAGCCCCTGTCTCGACGATGGTTCCAACGGCCTCGTGGCCAAGGATTGTGCCTGGCTTCACCGCGGGCACGTCGCCCTTGAGGATGTGCAGATCCGAGCCGCAAATCGTCGCGGTGTCGATTTTCACGATGGCGTCAGTGGGCGCCTGGATGGTGGGGTTGGGGACGGTGTCCCAGGACCGCTGTCCGGGACCGTGATAGACGAGAGCTTTCATGGTCATTTCCTTTTGTTGCTCGAAATGGACTGGGCCGGCGCCGTCGGACGGCACCGGTATAAAGGCTGGCCTCATGCCTGGGTTCCATCGAGGGCCAAAGGACCCCTGGGCTTCAGGACAGACGCCTAGATGTGAGCTTTCGCCATGCGGAGCTGCCAGCGACCGTGGCTACCTCACGCGACCAGCCCAGCAGCCTCCGGTTCGAGCCGGCTGATCGACTTTGCTGGAGGCAGCGTGAAGTGGGAGATCGAACCGACACCTTCGAGGTGGTCGACGCCGATCTGCCCGCCGTGCATCTCAACGATCTGGCGGGCGATGCCAAGGCCGAGCCCGGTTCCGACCACCTTCCGAATCGGGTTGTTCGTGTAAAGGTCGCCCTCGCCGAAGAGGCGGTTGTCGAAGTCGGCGCGGACGGCCAGCCCCTCGTCTTTCACGCTCACCCGGACCTGGCCATCGTGTGTCGCGCTGGCGATCACGATCAATCCTCCGTCGGGCGAGTATTTGATTGCATTGCGCAAAAGCGTGCGCACGACCTCAGACAGCTTGGTCGCGTCACCGACCACGGCGGGTAACGAGGCCTTGAGGTTCACACTGAGCACGGCGCCGTCCAGGTTCGCTCTCACCCCTTGAACTTCCCGAGCGATGATCGCATTCAGGTCGACTGGCGCAATCGAAAGGCTCCCCCGGCCAGTCTCGATCCGGTCCAGATCGAGCATCTCGGTGATCATGCGATCGAGGCGGGCGCCGTTCTTGTAGATGTCACCGGCGAGGGCCTTCACCTCCGAGGCCTCGAGGCCGTCGCCATCCCGTATGAGCTCGCTGCTGCCGTTGATCTCCATCAAGGCGGTCTTGAACTCATAGGTGACACCCTGAAGAAACTCGCTCTTCAGCTCGTTCAATCTTTCGAGCATCACGAGGTTGGCCTCGGCCGACTCTTCGGCTTCGTGTGTGGCGGTGACGTCCTCGAGCGTGGTCAGGAAGTACTCGAGCTCGCCGGTTGAGCTCCTGACCGCGGTCGAGGTCCAGTGCACCCAGACTTCGGTGGCGTCGGCGCGGATCATGAGGTTGTCGGCCTGGATGCCGGCGACTGATTCGCTCATCAAAGCACCGATCTTTTCGTAGGCAAGCGCCCGGTCATCGGTTCGAAGGTACCTGGCAATCGTGGATCCAACCATCACGTCGGTCGGGTCGCGCAGCAGCTGTGCCATACCTGGGTTGGCGTCGATGATCTTGAAGGTCCGGTCGACACGGGCTATCCCGATCGGCGCCTGGGCGATGACCTCCGCCAGCATGGCTTCCGACCGCCGGCTCGTCACCACCATGGACAGGGAGTCGATGTGCGTCAAGACCTCGCTCACGATCAGCAACGCTGCCATCGCCACCGCGAGCTCCGTCTGGAATTGATCGGTCCGTCCACCCCGCAGCACGACCACAAGCGCGGTGGTGGCGGCCGCGACGATTACCGTCCAGGGCAGCGCGATCTGCCACAAGTCGATCGGCAGCCTGTCGGCGACTCGGTCATTGGGGCGCGCGGGCCACAGCGCGGCCAGGCCGATCATCAGGTATCCAACCACCCATCCCGTGTCGAAGACGTTCAGATAGGTGCCGTTTGTGGTCATGTACGCGAAAGCGCTGTCCGAGATTGAAATTGCCGCGAGACCTCCGAGCAGAAGAAGCATTCGCCCGTGCTGGTAGCGGGTTGCCCGGCGGATGCCCAGGACGAGCACGGTCGCGATCAGGATGTCCCCGACCGGATAGGCCAGCCCGATCGCCCGCTCGGCGAGGCTTCCTCCGCTGAGCCAGACCTGTTGAAGCCCCAGAGCCCATCCGGTGAATGTCAGCGCGAGGACGATGTTCACGCCGTCCAGCCACAGGTGCCAGCGCTCGGCCGTACCCCTGGGGGCGGTCCAGAACGAAAGCAAGCCGGCGATCGCGAGAGGCACCGCCGCCAGGAATCCGACATCGGCCACCGACGGGAAAGGCGCCACGCCGAGCACGACCTCGTCCACGGTCCAGACCACCTGGCCGAGGCACCAGGCGGCCGCGGATGCGCCCAGAAGGGCCCACGCGCGCTGGAACTGGCTGTCTGATCGACTCGCCGCCCACGCGCAGGCCCCAGCCGCGATCAGGGCCGCAAGCGCTTCACCAATGTCGTCCAGGGCCGTGACGAAGTGCGGGCTGCCCAAGGGCAGGCCGACGATGAGCGCGAAGGCAAGGGTGGTTGCCGCGACCGCAGCCGCCGCCACCCCAAATGCCTTCCATCCATAAGGGCGGACGGAGGGCAAGGACATGATATGGAGTCATGCTAAGGAGGCCCTTCCGCATGCGCACCCTGCAATCGGCTGGGGGATCCACCCGGCAATCAGCGGGCGGGTCGCGGGTTAGACCTGGATCGCCAGCCGGCCGATCGGCTCGAGCAGGTTGTCCTCCTCGTACTGGAGATGCGCCAGCAGGGCGTCGCTGAGATGCTCGACCGCGGACTGGGCGCCGTCCAGCTGCTCCTCGTCTTCGACCGTCGCGACAAGAGCGGCGTCGACCGCGGCAAGCACCTTCGCGATGCCCTCGTGCTCGTGCTGCAGACGTTCGATGACCGGCGCGAGCGACTGATCGGCGGCCTTGAGGTCAGGGAACAGCGACTGATCTTCGATGGCGTGGTGCACGCTGACGACCCTGCAGTACGCCGCGCAAAAAGCTCCCAGCGTCCAGTAGTTCTGACGCATCGTCATCGTGTTGAGATAGGAGCGCGCCTGGACCGCGCTCGACCGGCCCGCGCGAACCTCATCGATCACCTCACGCAGCCTCGCCAGCTCCTGCCTCAGGTGCTGATGGATGGCGAGCAGCATCTCCTGGCCGGCTCGACCCACGGCGGGACTCCCCTCTTCCTCACCGACCAGTCGCTGAGCCTCCCGCGCGGCTACGGAAGCAGCCTCACCCGTGCCATCCGCCGGCGCTTGATGGCTGGTGGCGGTGGCAGGACGGCCTTGCCTTTCGCTCGCGACCGCCTCTCGAACCGCGGGCGCGACCTCATCTGCCCACCGTCTCAGGTCGCCATCCGAACCAGGCGTCACGGCCAGGTTGAAAGCGCTGATGCCATGTTCGAGCGCCAGCGCGGCGAGCTGCTCGACCCAGACGCGAGAAGGGCCCTGCAGGAACCCCGAGCCGGAGGTGGCGAAAGAGCCGCTGACGTTGAACCCGCGGCGGATGTCGGATGGTTTCCTGCCCGCCGCCTCGGCCGCTGCGTCGATGGTCCGGTTCATCTGGCCGAGCTCGCCGGGAGACGCGTAGCCCAGCGACGGGATCCATCCGTCGGCCGCGCGCCCGGTGAGCTCCAGCATCCGCCGCTTGTAGGCGCCGAGCCAGATGGCGATCCGGTGCGGTGGCACCGGGCCCGGTTGGGCGCCGGTCAACGAGTAGTAATTCCCCTGGAAATGGACCGGCGGTCCAGGTTCCAGCAAGGCGCGAATCACTGCGATGGCCTCCTCGAGGGCGTCCACCAGCTCCCCCCTCGTCCGGCGTGGTCCGCCCATGGAGGCGATCGGGGCGAGGAAGTAGCCGGCCCCCAGCCCGAGCTCGACGCGCCCGGCGCTCAGGATGTCGAGGGCGGCAGCGCTCCGGGCGAGCACTGCGGGCGGGCGCAGCGGAATATTCGCCACGTTGGGGAACAGCCGGATGTGTTGTGTTTTTCCGGCTACATAAGACAGGAGAGTCCAGGCGTCGAGGAAGGTGGCCTGGTACGGGTGGTCCTGGAAGCCGACGATGTCGAGCCCCAGGTCGTCGGCCAGCTCCGCCGTGGCCAGCACCGCCTGGTGGTCGCGGGCGCTTGGCGGCACAGCAATTCCAAAGAGAAGGCCGTGCTGGTAGTCAGGCATTGCCGACCATTCTCACGAGATCCGCGGAACTACGGCTCGGCCACGACCTCGCCGACTGCTCGACGCACACCCCGAACCACCGCTTCCATCAACTTAGGGTCGAGCCTTCCGACCGGACCTCGCGCAAGGAAGTCTCGATCGATGGTTGTGATCTCCTCGCAGAAGATCACGCTGTCGCGGCGCAAGCCGCTCGACCGCGCGGGCACGGTCACACGCGTGGGGCCGATCTGGCCTGTTGAGAACACGGGTACCACGATCAAATCGTCTCGCATCCTGTTTCGGATATTTTCTGAAACCACCACGGCAGGACGCGGCTGATGTGGGTCATCCGGGTGGCCGGGCGTGAACACGTACCAAACGTCTCCACGTCGAGGCTTCAGAGCTGGGGGCGGGCGCCGCTCGCTCAAGGGCGTGAGAGCCGCCGCTTCGCAGCTGCTCGTCGCAGCGATCGCCACGCCTTACGTTCTGATGCGATCCCGTCCTCAGGCGCTGCGTACTGCGCTTCCATCGCGACTTCCTGCTGCTGGGCGTACCAGTGGTGTAGCGCTTGATCGATCACTTTGCAGGATATCTTGTCGCCCGGTCCTGACCTTCTATACGAACGGCTAGGGGCCGAATCGACAGGCGAATGGGCTTCGGGCGCCATCTGGCCGGAGCCTAAGATTCGTCCTCGTGGCTCCTGGCGCTTTGCGAGTGGCGGTGCTGGGTCCGGGAGGGGTCGGCGGGCTGCTGGCGGCGCTCCTGACGCGAGCCGGGAGCTCGGTGGTGGTGCTGGCAGGCGACAGCACATCGCGGGTCATTTCCGAACGAGGTCTCCGCGTCGAGAGCAGGCTCTTCGGAAACTTCGAGGTCAACGTCGAGACTGCTACGCGGCTTCAGAGCGAGGTGGACGTGTGTCTGATCACGGTCAAGGCGACCCAGCTCGAGCGGGCCCTCGAACGTGTCCCCGCAGACGTCGCCGGCCAGGCCCTAGTGATCCCGTTTCTCAACGGAATCGACCACGTCGACCTTCTGCGGACCCGCTTCCGCACGACCGTGGTCCCGGCCACTATCCGAGTCGAGGTCGCGAGGGTCGGGCCCGGCCTCATCCGCCAGACCAGCCCCTTCGCATCGGTTGAGATCGCAACTTCGGACATGGTTCGGGAGCGGATTGAGCCGCTCGCCGCTCAGCTTCGAACGACCGGCCTCGAGGTCACGCTGCGCGAGGACGAGGTGGCGATGCTGTGGGACAAGCTCGCGCTCTTGGGTCCCCTGGCCTTGCTGACCACGCACCAGCGCGGCAACGTCGGCGTCGTGCGGACGATCCGCCGTGACGACGCCATCGCACTCATCGGGGAGGTGGCCGCAGTCGCGAGAGCGGAGGGAGCCTCAGCGGACCCCGAAGCTGCCCTCCGCCTCCTGGACCTCGCCCCGGAGACCATGGAGTCATCGATGCAGCGAGACCAGGCGGCGGGCCAGCCGCTAGAGCTCGACGCCATCGGGGGAGCCGTGCTTCGCCATGCCGCCGCACAGGGCGTGCCGGTCCCGGTCACCACCCGCCTGGTTGACGAGCTACAAGCGAGGGAGCGGGCGCGGACCGAGCGCTAGCGAGCTCGTTCTAGTGTTCGGTTAGCGCCACCACGGTTTTCGCGCTGCCTCGACGGCGCCGGTCACTGGTTCTTCCAGGTCTTCTTCGAGGCGCGCGAGGTTCTGCACCCACTCGCCGGCCATCACCACCGCCATCGCGCCCCTCCCCACCTCCGGATCGGTCTGCCAGCGGCGCAGGCAACCGAGCTCTGCCTTACGCAGCGCGGGTAAGGAAACGCGTGACTCAAGTCCCGCGGCCGGCGCGAGATCCAGGCGGTCCGCGAGGCGAAGGTATGCGCCCAGCAACGCGTGCACCTGCTCTCGCGCCTCGCGCGCACCATCGGCGCAGCTGCCGGCCTGATAGCCCATGCCGGCGATCACCTCGAGCAGGTCGCCCGCCAGGATCGCGTGGTTGGCCGAGGACAGCAGGAACGCCGCCGTCTCCTCGTCGAACGCGCGGTCACCCCGCTCGGTCAGGAACGTGTCGAACGCCGCGTCGGCGCGGTCCCGCGCACGCACCACGACCTTCCGAGCCGAGTCCGCGCCGGCCGTTTCAAAACCCGCTGCCGCAGGCACGAAACCCAGGACATGATCGAAACCCTGGTCCAAGTAGACAGCGAAGCTTCGATAAACGCTCCCCAAGGCGCGCGCAAGCTCGCGGCGGGCCCCATGCGGCCAGAGCAGCACACCAACCAGCAAGCTGATGAAGGCGCAGACCATCAGGTCTTCGATGCGGACCAGGCCGACCTGCCAACCCGCCGGAGAGATCAGGTTGAAAACGATGATCAGGTTGATGGTGAAGGCAGCCTGGCTCAGCATGAAACCGATCGTCGTGGCCGCGTAGGCAGCCACGAACACCGAGAGCGGAAATGCGATCCACATCACCGTGGGCTGGTTGCCTGCGACCACCGCGAACAGCCCGCCGAGAACGACACCGATCGCGTTGCCGGCCACGGCGAGGACGATCGTGCGGCCCGTGCCAAGCGCATTGCTGCGCAAGACCTGGATCGTTCCCAGCACGACCCAGAAGGCATGTGAGAGATCGAGCGTGCGCGCTACGAAGACGGCAATAGCCAGTCCGACGGCCACGCGAAGGCTGCCCTGCAGCACGGTCGAAGGCGACTCGAGATACGTTCGGATTGCCCGTAGAACATCTATCGCGGCATCGCCGGCATCGGGTTTCGCGCCCGCGGCGGTTACCGCGTGCCGGCCGAGCGTGAAGGTCACGTACGACACGACGCGGAGCGTGTCATCGACGTCGAGTCCATCGAGCACCTGCTCGACTGGACGGCCGGCCCGTAACTGCTCGGCCGCCCATCGGTCCAGGGCAGCGCGATGCTGCAACCGCACGACCTCGATGGCGTGAAGGTCCGGTTTGGCGTCACCTTTGAGCACGCCCGCGCTGGAACGCAATGCAGCGACCATGGAGGCGACGAGCTGGTCCCCCTCGGGCAAGGCGGGACGCATTGTCGCCCGATCTTCGTTGAAGGGGCGCTCGATGATGTCGACGATCCGCTCACACTCGATGAGCAGCTGGACAAAGGCCCGGTCGCGACGCGCCGGCGCGATTGGACGTTTGGCCATCGCGGCAAATCCCTGTCGAGCCTCCTCCACCGCCTGGCGCGCAATCGCTTTGAGGCGCGTCAAATCGCCGTCGACCGCACCAGGCCGCATGCCTTCGACGAGATCGGCGACTGCGAGCAACGCTTTCGTCGCCTGCCGGTACATGGTCACGCGCTCGAAGCGCGGCCACAGCGCAACCGAGGCCAAGGTGGACACCAACCCTGCCATCGCCCAACCGCCGACGCGCGCCGGAATTACGTCGGGCGAGGCCGGGATCGTGACGGCAATCACGAAGGAGAGCAGCATGCCGAGGTTCGCGGCCGCGACGTAGCCGCCGAAGATGCGGCTGAACGTGATCGCGAAACCGACCAGCAACATCACGACCGCCGGAAGCCAGGCCGAGGTGGAGACGAGCGTTCCGAGCGCCACCAGCGCGGCTCCCACCAGAGTCGCCGTCAGGTAGGCGAGCGCCCGCGCTCGCCGCAGGCCTCCGAAGTCGGACATCACGAGCAGCGAAAAACAGCCGAACATCACGAAGACCAGGCTTTGCGGTGCGCCCAGAAGCAGGTCGGCGAATGCGAAGGCAAGCGGGACGACGATGGCGGCGCGGGCGGCGCGCCGGAGGGCCCCGTAGCCAGGATCGCGAGGCGGTTTGACAGCGATGCGCAGGCGCCGGCTGAGTGCTTGCGGATAGATCAAGAGAGTTGGCCTTTGCTCAGCGAGCCCGTTCGATCACGAGGTGCGGATCCCACCGTGCGAGGCTGGCGCCCGCGGCATAGGTGCTCTCGAAAAACTGGAGGATCGCGCGTTCGGGCGACGCGCTGGTGCGGACGTCCTCGTACGGGAGGGCAAACTCGCCCAGCTCCGTGCTCCAGGCAGCCCCGTGCGGCTGGATCACCTGCTGCTCGATTCCGTCTGGCTTCGGGTAGGTGTACGAGAAGAAGGCGGGGCGTGGATACCGCTGGTCCCCCGGCCAGAACCCGGCGCATATCTCCTCGGCGTCGGCAGACATGCGCCTGATGATTCCGGCGCCCGGCGGCGGTTCCGCGCCGCGGCCTGAGAATCTCGTGAGCGCGAGGTCGAAGCTGCCCCAGAAAAAGTGCACCGGCGACGTCCGACCTCGAAATCTGGAACGATGCTCTTTGAGCACGAGGTCGACCTGCGACAGCACGCGCCAGAAACGGTTGGCCGATTCCGGATCGTACGTCGCGTGCACAGTGTCCTCGGCAAAGGGAACCGGATCGTCGACCTCGGAAGGAATGGGCCGGAACTCAGGGTCGATGCCGAGCGCGTGCAGGTTTGACATGAAATCGGCATAGAAGTCCGCGACCGAACGTGCGGTCAAGGCCACGCGTTGGGTCTCGCCCCGGACGGTCTGAATGATCACCTCGTGGACGACGAGGTCGACGTCGATCTGGAAGATCAAGCCCGCGTACTCCATCGGCGTCGTGGTCAGCCCGCGGGCGCTCAGATAAAGCGGCACGTTGGCCCATTGAGGTTCGAACGGGGTCAGCGCAAGCCGGGCCTTGCCCACGATCTGCAGGTTCATGTGCAGCGTCTCGAGCGTGTCTTTCCAGGCGCTGTAATTCAGCTCGGGCCACGCATCCATATGGTCTGACCGGCCGGGACCGTTCATCGATCTCAGTCTATGGAAGACCGGAACAAAGGCGGACAAGGCCGAGTTGCGGTTAGTGAGTTGACAGGAGCCGGAGTGGTCCTGCTGACCACATTCCTTGCCTCGTCGGTCGAAGCGATCGAGATGGTCATCATCGTGCTCGGCGTGGGCGCGACACGCGGCTGGCGCTCAGCGTTGATCGGCGCCGCCACCGGCTTCGCTCTCCTGGCCGTGATCGTCGCGATCCTCGGCGCGGCGCTCGCGTCGATTCCGATTGGACCACTGCGCGTGGTGGTGGGGGCTTTGCTTCTGCTGTTCGGCCTGCAGTGGTACCGCAAAGGCATCGCGCGCGTGGCGGCGCGAGGCCTGGCCGGAATGAGCGAACAAGACGTACAGGACAGCGACGTCCCGCTGCACGGCATGGACTGGGTCGCGTTCGTCCTCTCATTCAAGGGAGTGCTGCTCGAGGGCCTTGAGATCGCGTTGATCGTCGTGTCGTTCGGACTCGCGGCAGGGCAGCTTGGCCTTTCCGTCGTCGGTGCGGCAGCCGCCGTCGTAGTGATCGGCGCTTCCGGATTTGCCCTGAAAGGCTTCGTCACCCGAATTCCACGAAGCCTGCTGCAGCTGATCGTGGGAACGCTGCTGACATCTTTCGGCACTTTCTGGTCCCTCGAGGGCCTTGGCGTGAGCTGGCCTCAGAGCGACCTCGACATCGTGGCCCTACTCGTCGTGTACGGCCTCGCCGCGGCCACGTACATCGAACTCGAGCGCCGCCGAACCCATCGCGCGCGCCTCGAGGTGGCGTAAGTGCGAATGGTCTTTTCAGGGGCTGTCGGCGTCGGGCGCTTCCTTTACCGGTTCATCGTTGGAGACGACTGGACGGTGGCGGTGGTGATGCTGCTCGCGCTGGCGGCAACCGGCGTGCTGGTGGCACATCGGATTTCAGCCTGGTGGCTGGTGCCACCGCTCGCGATCGTCACGACCGGCATCAGCCTCCGTCGCTCGGGCCGACAACACGAGGCGGCCGGGCATCGCCTGAGACGCTGAAGGATTAGCGGACAAAGCGCTGGACGAAGGCCAGAGCCTTTTCCGCGACCTCGCGCCAGCCGCTGTCGATGACCAGCGCGTGCCCGCGGTTCGGAATTTCAACGATCTCCGTCACTCCCTGGTTGCGCTTCTGCCGCTTGTACGAGGCATTCGCGATGGCCCACGGGACGGTGTTGTCCTTCTGGCCCGAGATGATGAGAAGCGGTCCTCGGGCCGGGTTTTTCGAGTCGACCTTCGCCTCGGTCCACGGGTTGAGGTTGGCGAATGCCGCCTGGAACAGAGGCGCGCCGGAGGCCGGGACCGCGAAGGTGTCGTAAAGCTCCTTGGCCTCGTCCTCGCTGACTGCGTTCGCGAAGGCAAAGCGGAACTGCGGGTAGGTGAGGGGGATGGAGCGGTTGCGGTTGGCGGGGTTGCCAATCACGGGCGACGCCGCCTTCAGGGCCGAGAGCGGGAGCGGCAGCACGCCCCGGAAGGGCGCTGGGTCGATCGCAACCGATGCGGCTGAAAGGCCACGCCCGGCCGCGATCTGGGTGAGCAGACCTCCGAAGGAATGCCCGACCACGGCGGGCTTCTTCTTCAGGCGGCCGATCAACTCGGAGAAGTGGTCCGCGACCGGCCCAACTTTCTTTCGGGCGAAGACCTCGGGGTGCGCCCTCGCCTCGGCCACCGTGTCCGGATCGTCCGGCCATCCGGGCGTCAGCGCTGTGTAACCGGCCTGCTCGAACAGAGCCGCCCAGCGGTCCCAGCTGTTTGGGAGCAGCCAGAGCCCGTGGATGAACACCACAGGAGTCAGGCCCGATCCATTCGCGCGCTCAACCTCGTTTGCGGTGGTGCGACCCGTTGTGGCGGCCATTTGCGAACCTCCTGACGCTGATCGGGAGCCTCGATGGTATTCGCATCCGGCCTTCCTCGCCACACCTGGTTTGAAGGACGAATTACACTCGAACCGTGGCCGGCGAAACCTCCCTCAGCTCGCTGCAGGCCGGCTACATCGAGCTGGCCGCGATCGTGCGCGCGCTGCATGGTGACTGGACCGCTCCCGCGCCGGGTTACGAGGGTTGGACGTGCCGGGACCTTCTGGCGCACCTCTCGAGCTCGGCCGCATCTCTGCCGGCGGTGGTCAGCTCCGCGACCGAGCCCAGAGACCCGAACGCACCGCCCTTCGACGCCGATCGCTGGAACGCATCGCAGGTCCGGCGACGGGCCGACAAGCAGGCCCAGGAGCTCGTCGACGAGTACGACATGGGGACCACGCGCCTGGTGATGGTGCTGTCGGACGCGACGTTGGAAACTCCGGTCACGATCGGTCCCTACGCCGGTGAATCTATTGGCCAAACGATGGCGAGGATGCTGGAGCACCAGCGCCACCACGTGTCCGACCTCGAGCAAGCGCTTACCAGCTGAAATCGCCCAGGCCGTAGTTCCTCAGGCAGATCTCTTGATTGCGTCGCCGATCGCCTTGGCGGCAGCCGGTGGATCGTCGACTCCGATCACCACCTTGGCGTAGTGCTCGTCGCGCAAATGGATCGCGATTGCCTTGTCCGGGTCGTGGACGTCCCAGAACGCCCACTCGCCGTGGTTGATAAATCGTCCCGCGGTGATGACGCCAGGCAGGTTGGTGCCAACCACTCGAAGCCCGTGCCAGATGGTTCGCGCCTCGGGTGGGCTCACATCAACCGACGCGACGTGTTCAAGAGGCACTTCGAGCTGGCTCCTGAGGGCGAAGAACTGATCAGCGCCACGGATGTGAATGATGAGACTGGTGGGGGTGAACTCTACTTCCGCCATCGACGCCAGCGTACGTCTATCTGGCCCCCGGAGAGTCGGTTCGTTCCCCCCGTCAGCACGGGTGTCGCGAGGTCAGGCGCCAGGACGCCCGCACCATGCCCGACGATGAATCTCGCCCCAGAAAGGGAAGGGCCGCGCCGGAAGTGCCGTCAGGCCATCGGCGCGTCATCTGTCTGCCGGAACATTCTGCGAAGCGTCCCTGCGCAAGGCCATAGTCGAGGTCCGTCCTGGGTGCACGCTCAGAGGAACCTCAAAGCTCGCTGGGAGTCTCGGCGCAGGCCGGACACAGCCCGGTGAACACGAGGTGATGACTCGTGACCTTGAAGCCGGTGCTGTTCTGAACCCCAGCCGCGGCATCCTCTAAAACGCAGCCCGGAACCTCGGCGACCTGGCCGCAAGAGTCGCAGCGGACGTGCTCGTGGTGGTCGTCCCCCACCTCGTAATGAGCTTTGCCATCCCCCAGGTCGATCCTCCGGATCGCCCCCTCCCGTTCCATGGCGGACACGGCGCGGAAGACCGTGGAGTAGTCGGCTCCCCCCAGGGCGACTCGCGCGGCTTCGTGCAGCTCGTCGAGCGACCAGGCGTGTCGAGCTTCCCCTCCGAACAGGCTCTTGACCACGTCGGTGACCGGACTCGGACGGGGCATTCTCGAGATCATACAGGGACCGCACATTACTTGCCCAACTAAGTTGTGCAATACTCTTGCGCGACTGGGCCCGCTCCTGAGGCCCAGCGCTGGGTCAGGAGGTTGTCGTTGGCGGGCAAGCGAATCTGGGCGTTGATGATCTTGGCCCTGGCCATGAGCGCATGCGGAGGCCCGACCCCCGTCGCGTCGACCGGCTCGATCAAAGTCGTCGCGGGGCAGAACTTCTGGGGCAGCATCGCCGCCCAGCTGGGCGGATCGAAGGCCAGCGTCCAGAGCGTGGTGTCAGATCCGAACGCCGATCCTCACGAATACGAGACCAACACCAATGACGCCCGCGCATTCGCCGACGCCAACCTCGTGATCCTCAACGGAGCCGGCTACGACGATTGGGGCAACAAGCTCCTGGCGGCGAATCCCAGCAGCCATCGCACAGTCCTCATCGCGGCCGGCCTCCTCGGCAAGAAGGCCGGCGACAACCCTCATTTCTGGTACAACCCCGACTACGTCGCGCGGATCGCCGACCAGATCACCGCGGACTACAAGTCCATCGGCGCCGCCGATTCCGCTTACTTCGACCAGCAGCGCGCCGCATTCACCGCCTCGCTCGAGCCATATACGCAGCGCATTGCCGAGATCAAGGCGAAGTTCAGCGGCGTGCCGGTCGCCTCGACCGAGAGCATCTACGTGTACATGGCGACCGCCCTCGGCTTGAATCTCATCTCCCCAACCGCGTTCATGAACGCCGTCAGCGAGGGCAATGACCCGCCGGCCGCGGCGGTCATCGAATTCCAGGACCAGATCACCGGGAGGCAGGCCAGGGTGCTGGTTTACAACGTCCAGACGGCGACCGCCGTCACGACCAACGTCAAACAGCTCGCGTTGCTCGCGCACATCCCGGTGGTGGGCGTATCCGAGACGCTGCAGCCCGAGTCCGCGACATTCCAGGATTGGCAGCTCTCCCAGCTCATCGCCCTGCAGAGCGCGCTGAATGCCGGATCGGGAGCGTGATGAAAATGCAGCCGCCGGCGATCGTTGCGCGGGACCTCGCGGCCGGCTATGGAGCTCATCGAGTATGGGCGCATGCCGACTTTTCCATCGCAGCGGGATCGTTCACGGCAATCCTTGGACCCAACGGCGGCGGCAAGTCGACGCTGATCCGGACGATCCTCGGGCTGCTGCCACCCGCCGATGGCCAGCTCCAGGTCCTGGGCGAGAAGCCCCGCCGTGGCAACCGGCTGATCGGTTACATCCCGCAGCGGTCCACGTTCGATCCGGAACTTTCGATCCGCGGGCGTGACTTCGTCAGCCTCGGCGTAGACGGCCACCGCTGGGGGATGAGACTTCTCGGTGCGGCCACCGCCGCCGCGGCGGACGTGTCGATCCGCTCGGTGGACGCCGAGTCGTACGCGGACCGCCCGATCGGGCAGCTGTCGGGAGGCGAGCAGCAGCGGCTTCTTCTCGCGCAGGCATTGGTCGGCAACCCGCGCCTCCTGCTCATGGACGAGCCGCTCTCGCAGCTCGACGTGCGAAACCAGAGCCTGATCGTC
The DNA here is from genome assembly GCA_003151935.1 of Candidatus Dormiibacterota bacterium. Lineage (GTDB taxonomy): Bacteria > Chloroflexota > Dormibacteria > Dormibacterales > Dormibacteraceae > Palsa-870. The sequence continues at coordinate 47,955 of PLYZ01000044.1, forward strand.
CAGCTGATCGAGGATCTCAAGCGCGCGCGTGAGCTCACGGTCCTGCTCATCGCGCACGACGTCAACCCGCTTCTCCCCCACATCGACCACGTCCTCTACGTCGCCCAGGGCAACGTCGCGATGGGGACGCCGCAGGAGATCATCACCTCCGAATCGCTCACGCGGATCTACTCGACCCCGGTCGAGGTGCTCAAAGACAGCCGCGGGCGAGTGTTCGTGGTCGGCCTCGAGGAGGAGGTCAGCCACCCGCATGGTTGAGCAATCGATCTTCACCACCATCACCAACACCTCGCCGCAAGTCAGCTGGAACCTGTTCGACGACATTGCGGCGCTTTTCCACTACGACTTCATGGTTCACGCTTTCGAAGCGGGCACCATCGTGGCGATCGTCGCAGGCGCGATCGGCTACTTTGTCGTGCTGCGCAGCTCGGCCTTTGCGGCGCATGCGCTCTCCCACATCGGCTTCGCGGGTGCCACGGGTGCGGTGGTGCTGGCGGTGAACCCGATCTTCGGCCTGCTCGTCTTCACGGTCGGCAGCGGCATCGCGATCGGCGCGCTCGGCAACCGGCTGCGAGGTCGCGACGTGACCATCGGCATCGTGCTGGCGTGGACGCTCGGGCTCGGCGTGCTGTTCATCTCGCTGTATTCGGGCTACGCGAACGAGGCTTACGCGATCCTTTTCGGACTCATCCTCGGCATCAGCGCCAACGACGTGATCTTCACGCTGGTCGCGGGCATCGTGACAATCGCCGCCCTGATCGCCATCTACAGGCCGCTGCTGTTCGCATCAGTCGACGAGGAGCTCGCCGGCGCGAAAGGCGTTCCCGTGACCGCGTTGTCGATCGGTTTCATGGCCATCCTCGCCGTTGCCGTCACCGAGGCCGTGCAGGTGGTGGGCGTCCTCCTGATCTTCGCGCTGATCGTCACGCCCGCCGCCATCGCGGTGCGTTTCACGAGCCGGCCGTTTGTGGCCATCGCCACCGGCGTCGTGCTGGCCCTCGCCTTCACGTGGGCCGGTCTGACGATCGCGTACTACTCCCCACACCCGGTGAGCTTCTTCATCACGTCGATCGCCTTCGCGACCTATGTGGTCGTGCGCCTGGCCGAACCCATCGGCCGGCGCCTGCGGAGGAAATCCGCGACCGCCGCGTCGATCCAAGATCAACAGGGTCACACCAGCGACGCTTGAGTTCGGAGCACGTGCCTGAAGCAATAAACAGGTACCGGATTTAGGTACCACCGGCCAGTCTTCAGGTGTTTCCCACCTTATGAGCCACAGGGTCCCCTTCCTACCTTGGTGCAAGGTCAGAAATCCAGAAGGAGGACAACGAAAAGTGAGCGACAACTACAGGTTCTATTCGGCAAAGATGGCCGAGCTCCGCGTCTACCGCGCGGCCTCCCGGCCATTGCACGACCAGCTCCACGAGCTCCTGGTGTTCGTGAGGATGTGTGAGGCCCTATGGAGATGACCCCTAGCGTGAGCTGCTCGGTCCCGATTACCTGGTCGTGGCGGAGGTCAGGGAGGCAAGGGTTCTGAGCTCCGGGAGATAGGGGACCGATCTATCTCTTGTGACCAGGTTGAGGACCACCTGGTCCGCGCCGGCGCTGAATAGACCGCTGACACGCTCTTGAACTGTTGCGACATCGCCCCAGGCCACGATCGCATCGAAGAGCTCGTCTGATCCGGGGGGCTCGAGTGCCTCGGGCCGCCAGCCCAGCCGGAGAAGATTGTTTCGGTAGTTCTCGGTACGGAGGTAAAGGGTCGTGTGCAAGTCTCCGATCGTCCGGGCCGTGGCCCGGTCGGCCGCCAGCACCACCGGCAGATCAGCCGCGAGGAAGGGCTCCGGACCGAGCTGCTCACGGACCAGCCGGATGTGCTCTGCTGTCGTGAAGTAGGGGTAGGCGCCGGCGGTGCGTTCCCCCGCAAGCCCAACCATGCGGGGGCCGAGGGCGGCGAGGACAATCGGGGGCAGCGGCGCTTCGGGACCGCGCCATAGGGCTTGGCCCATCCGATCGAGATAGTCGCGCATGGCGGAAACCGGCCGGGCATAGTCGTGCCCGCGGGCGGCAACCATCGGGGCATGGCTCACGCCCAAACCCAGGATGAATCGATCGGGCCACGCCTCGGCCAAGGCGCGGCCGCCGGCCGCCATGGCCATCGGATCGCGCGCCCAGATGTTGGCGATCCCGCTGGCGACGACCAGGCTCGAAGTTGCGCCCAGGAAGATGGAGGCTTGAACGAACGCCTCGCGGCCCACCGCCTCCCCGTACCACAGCGTGCCGTAGCCAAGCTTCTCGATCTCGACGGCGACATCTCGCTGCACAGTCGCGTGCTGAGCAGACAGCGAACCAGAGAAGATGCCCAGCCTGCGTGGTTTGATGTTGCCTAGTCGCGTCAGACCCATGTGATCGAGGCAATGGTGCCAGGTTGCGATGCAGTGGATAGGCTTACCCGCAGTTCGGGTTCGCACGCAGCAAAAAGGGAATCAGGCCCAAATGAAGCTCTCGACCGCGGAAACAATCCTCGTGGTGACGTTGCTGATACGTCGTCTGCGACGTTCTGCGGACTCCGCCGGCACACCTCGAAACCCGGGATCCAGCGTGCGTGACCGGCATCGTCATAGTCGCGCCGGCCCTGCTTTTCGTCGGGCTTGCGCTGAGCATCGTCGCGCTAGTCCTTCTGTTTTGAAGGTCAGAAAGCACGCCGATCGTCGCGATCGTCGTCGTTTTCGCCGGCTATTGGATGCTCCGGAGAGGCACCACGAACACAGCCGGACGCTAGGTCGCGGCTCGGCCGGCCGAAGGCAGCCTCGTGGTCAGCAGCGCCGCGATCAGTGAGATCGCGGCCCCGGTCCACAACACGGTGTTGAGCCCTTCGTGCACCAGCAGCCCCCCGACAACGCCGCCCGCAACCGATGCGAAGTAGATCGGCAGGAGGACCAGGTTGAGCGTGGTGGCGCGACGTTCCTCCGGAACGGCGGTGGCGAGAAGCGCGAAGACCATCGAAATGGCGGTGGCGGTCGCGGCCCCGAGGCCGACCGCGCCCACCGTCAACCAGACCACGTTCGGCGCCACCGCCAGACCGGCCAGGCTGCCTGCCGCCAGCACGCAGGCGCCGGCCAGGAGCGGCCGGAAGCCGTAGCGATCGCCGGCGGCACCTGCCAGCGGCGATAGAAGCGCGCCCAGCAGGGCCGACGCCCCGAAGACGATCCCGATCTGGCCGGCGGCCCCGACTGTGCCGCCGTTCAGCCTGATCACGAGCAGCGGAAGGAAAGGGTTCGCGATCTGCTGGGCGAAGTACGCCAGGCCGAAAACACCAAAGACGATCAGGGTCACACGTCCGGTCAGGGCCAGCCGCAGAGCGTTGAACGCGAGCCGCGTCGCCGATCCGGGCGGCGCCGGCGGGCGTGTCCCCTCCCGGGCGAAGGCCAGGAGGATGACGCCGGCCGCCAGCGACATCGCGGCGTCGAGGGCGAACAAGCTGTGGAGGTCCAGGACGCCCCGGTCCACGAGCCAGCCGCCGGCGGCGGGGCCAAGCGCGAAGCCGAGCGACGGCGTGACGCCAAATAGCGAGATTGCAAATCCGACCCGGCCCCGCGGCGTGACCGCTCGAAGGGCGGTGAGCATGACCCCGGTGTTCCCGAGCTGGAACCCGACCAGGAGCAGCGCGAACGCGGCTTCCCATCGGTTCTGCGCGAGCCAGAGCCCGGCGAAGACCACCATCTCGACGAAGGCGCTGCGGGCGATGATCGGGACGCGCCCGTAACGCTCGGCCCAGACCCCCCAGAACGGGACCAGCGGCAGGCCGAAGAGGAAGAAGGCCGCGTTCAGGTAGCCGGTCCATGCCGGCACCTCCGCCGGCGGAACGTGCACCGTCGGGAGGTACAGGGGCATGAAGCGGAACACGTGGGAGACCGTGGACGCCTCGATGGTTGAAGCAATCCCGAAGAGCACAAGCAGCGCGATCCACCCCGATGCCCGTCGGGTCGATGTTGCCGTGGCCGTCCCCGCCGACATGTCAGGCGACTATAAAGGCCTTCTCAGACCACCAATATGTCTCGCGCCCCCACGAATGTGTCGGGGCCGCGTGCGCCGTTCGTTGCAGTTAGGCAGCCACTCCCAGCTGGGCAGCGATTGGGATCACCTCGCGTCCCATGATCTCGAGTGGCTTGATCTGGTCGACGCCAACCACCCAACCGAAGACCGACTGGATGCCCATGCCTGCCAGCCAGCGAAGCTTGTCTATCACTTCGCTGACCTTCGACCCGTCCACCCCGACATCGAAGCCGAAGGGGACTGTTTTCTCGATCGCGTCGTAATCACGGCCCTCCTGCTCGCAGAGCCGGCGCAGCAATTCGAGCTGCCGCGGGATCTCAGGCGAGGGGCGAAGATTGCACGCGTCGGCGTAGCGGGCGACCAGGGGCAAAGTGCGGCGCTCCCCGCTGCCGGCGATAAGGATCGGCGGATGCGGCCGGCTGAGGCTCTGCGGAAGATTCAAGGGACGTTCGATTCGCACGTGCGCGCCCACGAAAGGCTGGTCTCCACCGTGCTCGCCCTCCCACATCCGCAGGCAGGCCTGGACCGTCTCTTCGAGGAGATCGAACCGCTCACTCAGGGGCGGAAAGGGCAGCCCGAGGCCCTGGGCCTCTTCGGGATAGTCGCCCGCCCCGATGCCGAGCATCGCGCGACCTCCTGAAAGCACGTCGAGGGTCGTCACCATCTTGGCCAGCAAGCCCGCATGCCGGTACGAAACCGCCGTGGCCAGCGCGAACAGGCGCACCCGACGCGTGCGGCCGGCGATGAAGCCAAGCGTCGTGTACGCCTCGATCTGGCTGACCTCGGGCCCGCCCATGATCGGGTGCTGCCAGAGGTGATCGGCCACGTCGATCGTTTCGAAGCCGGCAGATTCGGCGGCTTGGACGACCTCGGCCAGCTTCGATCCGAGCCGTTGCGCACCGCCGTCCCAGGTGGTCGACGGGATATGCAGGCCGAGCTTCATGGTGTCCCCAAGTGTGGATCGACGGTATGTAGAGGTTGTGAAGGGTGCTGGGCCGGGCGAACCCGGCCCAGCAAACAGGTCTATGCGCAGGCGGGCGGCGCGGTCTCGATGCGGAACGGGCTCCCGGCCGGCACGACGATGGTCGCGTACACGACTGCTTTGTCCGTGGCGCTCTCATTGCTGACCATGAAAGGCGTGGTCCCACTCTCGACGAACGACTGGTGGGCGCCGTAGGTTGCCGTCTGGCAGTTCGCGTCGTGCGTGGTGACCTGGCCCGACTCGACGACCACGATCACGACGCCTGGGTGGAAGTGCCAGCCCGACGTGCCATGCGACTGGAAGATGATCGTCTGGACCAGGACATCAGTCGGATCCTTGGTCTGGAACTTGACCCGATCCTGGTTCACCTGGACACTGTCGGAGAGCGTCGCCCGGTGACCGAGGATCGTGGTTGTGATCAAGGTTCCCGTGTTGGCGAGCGCAATCGTCGCGCCAAATGCAGCAATGACCGTGATCGTGCCGAGGCCGATGACCAGCTTTCGATAGAAGTTCATTTGACTTTCTCCTATTGCTTATGGATTAGACGTTTGTGGTCAGCTGCGCGCCGTCGGCCAGGATGAAGGTGGCGACAACCATCAGCTCGGTGCTTCCGTGGTTGAAGGCCTGCAGCGTGTGGCCCGGCAGCTCGCCGAAGCTGTCTCCCACGCTGTACGTCTTCTCTACGCCGTCGGTGCTGAGAGTGACCTGGCCCTGGATGACGGTGACCACGCCCGGGCCGCCGTGCTGGTGCTTGAGGGTTTGGGCACCGGGTGCGAAGTCGAGCACCTGCTGGATCAGGCTGTAGCCCCCGCTGATGCTCGGTTGGGCGAGGGTGAAGCTGTAGAGCGTCTTGTTGGGCATCGCCGGAGCCGGCTGACCGGCGACCGGCGCTGTCGGCTTCGCGCCGTGCAGCACGGGGAATGCGACCGCGACCATGGCCTCTCCGGAGCCCATGTTGACCGCCTGGACAGATTGATTGAGGGGCTCGATGAGCGCTTCCCCGGCCGAAGCCTGCTTGTCACCGGAGGCCATCTTGATTGTGATCTGCCCCTGCAGCACCGTGCCGAGGTTGGACGACGTGTGTTTGTGCACCACGCTCGCGGCGCCGGGGGAAAAGTCGAGGACCGACTGGATGAGGTCGATCGGCGCGACGGCGGTCAGCCCTGGCAGCACGTTTCGGTATGTGGTCACGGGCCCGGGCGGCGTTGACGGCTTCGCCGCGACGTTGGCGGTCGCCCCGCCGCAGGCAGCGACCAGCGCGACCGCAACGAGCAGCACTGACAAAGGAACTCTCTTCATTCGACCATGCCTCCTGGATTTCGGTTGCCGGGCCGATGGCCCGGCTGTGGTCTCGAGGCTGAGGCAGGTCGGAGCCCCGCGTCATTCGTAGAAGTACCGAGATCGGTACCGGAAGTCGGTACCGGTTTCTAAGGCTGCCGATCAGATCGCGTTGTTATGCTCCCTCGCGAATCCAGTGGTCGCGCCCAATCTCACCCGCCGCGAGCGAGAGGTGGCAACCCTTGTCGCCCAGGGGCTGACCAACCGCGAGATCGCCACCCGTCTGTTCATCTCTGAGCGCACGGCGGAGAGTCACGTCGAGCAGATCCGAGGCAAGCTGGGGTTCCGTTCGCGTTCACAGATCGCCGCCTGGATGGCGCAGGGCACGCCGGACGACGGCGGTGTTGTATCCACCGTGCCCGCCGCCGTCCATGCCGAGCCACCAGCTCGCGGACGAGCTCGGCCCCGCCTCCGGGGACGCCTCGGAATCGCGCTCAGCGCAGGCGTGATCGGAGTTGCGCTGCTGGTAGTGGTCGCGTTCGCAAATTCCTGGCTGCCTGCATCGATAGCCACGGGACCGACGGCCATAACCGTTGCGGGTACCGGCGAGCGGGCCTTCTCTGGGGACGGACGCCAGGCCACCGCATCGGCCCTCGTACGGCCGCTGGCGCTGGCCATCGGGCCGGCCGGCGAAATTTACATCGCTGAGGGGAACCGGATACGCGAGGTCAAAAGGGACGGAGTGATCAGCACATTCGCGGGCACCGGCGTAGCAGGGAACGCCGGTGACAGGGGACCAGCTGCACAGGCGCAGCTCAACACCCCCCAGGGCCTGGCCGTGGACAGCGCGGGGAACGTCTACATCGCCGACACGCTCAACAATCGGGTCAGGCTCGTCGACGCGGATGGCACGATCACGACGGTCGCGGGCTCCGGCGCAGCCGGTTATGCGGGTGACGGGCGACCCGGGCCGGAGGCCAACCTGAATCTACCCACCGGTCTCGCCATCGGCTTCAGCGACACGCTCTTCATCGCCGACACGGGCAACAACGTGGTCCGTCAGCTTGACCCAGACGGAGCGATCCACACGGTGGCCGGTACTGGCGAAGCCGGATACCGGGGTGAAGCCGGTTCCGCCGTCGATGCGGTTCTCCACGCCCCGGGCGGCCTCGCGTTTGACAGCGAAGGAAACCTCTACATCGCCGACACGCTCAACCAGCGCGTCCGCAGGATTGACGTCAACGGACAGATCCAGACCGTTGCGGGAACCGGGGTTGCCGGCTATTCAGGAGACGGACATCCTGCCATCTACGCCGAACTGAACCTGGCGACCAATCCTCTCGACGGGATCGGCCAGGCCCTGGCTGTGGATTCCCAGGGAGACGTCCTAATCGCAGACGGGTTGAACCACCGAGTCAGGCGGCTCGACCTGAAGGGTGTGATCAACACCATCGTGCAGATGAACACACCGCTCGGCGTGGTCGTCGACAGGCAGGGCGCCGTCTATGTCGCCGACGCCGGCGACAACAGGGTCCGCCGGATCGGGTGATCAGGCCGCCGGCGGTTGCTGGAGCGGCACCTCGAAGTCTTTTCCGACCGCGGTGGTGATGAATTCGAGATACACCGCCTGGTCCGGCCCCGAGTTCATCTCCTGAAGCGCGACATCGGGTAGGACGGCGAGACCTTCGCCGAGGCTCAAGGTGACCGAAGGCCGGTGAGCGATCTTGATCGTCACCGAACCGCTGAGCACGTAGAAGGCGGAGAGGCCGCCGAACCGATGCGCTCCAGGCGTTCCGGCCTTCGCGAGCGTGACCTGACGCAGCACCTGTGAGTAGGCCACCTGGGGCAGACCGTCGCGGACGATGTCGTCGCTTTCAAAAGCCGCCTGCGCGATCTTGTCGACGAGAGGCTGACCGCGAGCGGAGCTTGGCCAGATAGCGATCGAGTACCACACGCTCGGGCCCGGCCCTGGGTTGAAATGGGTGTGCGTCACGCTCTGGTGAAACATCGCCTGCCCGGCCATCAGGTCGATCGGCGGCTGGCCGTTGAGCGTCAACCGGTGAACGCCCGTCTCGACATAAACGACGCTCGGGACGTGCTGCTTTGAGTTGATGACGTAGCCTGCCGGTTGCGCGAAGCGAATCATCCGGATGTAGACAGGACCAGTCGGCAGACTGTCGAGCTTGCCGCCGTCGAGCGTCTTCACGGCGGCGCCGCGAGCAAGCGCATCGGGGTTCGAAGCCGAGGTTGGCGCGGTCCCGCATGCGGAAAGGGCAATCCCGATCGCAATCAGCATGGTCAGCTTCGACTTCACAGCACCCGTAACCCTAATCGTGCGAATGGCCCAACGCACCCGCCTTGAGGCATGATTGCTGTCTCCAGGCGGCTGACCTGGACCGGACCTCAGATGCGGTCAACGAAACCGCGCCTTTCGTGCAGGGGGGATGAGCAATGCGTAGATTCGACAGCCCGCACCGCAGACGCCTTCTTGCACCGATCGTCGTCGGAGCCTGCCTGGCCCTCGCCGCGCTGGTCCCGGTCTCCGGCCAGGCTGCGAATCCGCCGACACTTGCGCCGGGCGGCCCGGGGGCCCTCTCCCACTTCGACCTGGCCCGCAAAGACTGCCTCGGCACCGCCCGCAACACCACCTCGAAAGTCTGGTACACCATCGCGGGCGGGGTGCTCAGCGACGTGTACTACCCGACCATCGACACCACGAACGTCGAGACCCTCCAGTACATCGTCACGGATGGGTCCACCTTCACCAACTTGCAATCGCGCGACATGACCTACACGGCGCAGGCGCTGGATCCCGGCGGAATGGAGTGTCAGGTGACCGCGACCGCCAAGAGTGGCGCCTACAGCATCGTCACCGACTACTTCACCGATCCAGCCCGGAACACTCTGCTGATGCGTGTGCGCATGCACAATTCCACTCACACTCCCCTACAACTTTTCGCGCGATTCGACCCCAGCATCAACGGCAACGGCGGCGGTGGAGCTGGAAACGGCGGGGCCGACTCGGCGACCGTCGATACGTCGACAGGCCACGCGGTCATGGTCGCCTACGACACCAAGACAGCAACCAATGCGGTCAATCGTGACTACGCGCAACCGGTCTTCGCGGCTCTGGATGGGCCTTTCAACGAGACCACCAGCGGCTTCGCCGGAACGCCGAGTGACGGCCTGATCCAGCTCGATTCCTCACATGCGCTGACGCAGGAGTACACCGACGCGTCAGCCGGCAACGTCGTTCAGACCGCGCGGATCGCTGTGGCGGGACGTGGTGACGGCAACGTGACCATCGCGCTCGGCTTCGGCGCCGATCAGGCCTCGGCCGTGGGCAGCGCGGAGGGCTCGCTTCATTCCGACCTGGGCGCGATTCGAGACACGTATCGCAGGGGCTGGACCAACTACGACGCCACGCTTGCCCCGCCGCCCCACAAGTTGACGGGCTTGGCGCCTGCCGAGGTTCATCAACTCTCCGCCGAGTACTACCTGAGCGCGAACGTGATCAAGGCCTCGGAGGACAAGACCTTCCCCGGTGCCATCGTCGCCAGCCTCGCCTCGCCGTGGGGACAGGCGATCTCGGCCGGTGATCCCAACAACACGTACTTCGGCTCGTATCGGGAGGTCTTCGCACGCGATCTGTACGAGGCGTGGACCGGCCTGGTTGCCGATGGCGACCTTGCCACCGCGCGAGACACGGTGACCTTCCTCTTCGACCGGCAGCAGCAGGCGGATGGCTCGATGCCTCGCAACAGCCTGGTCAATGGAAAGCTGGCGCCGGATTCATTCAACACCCAGCTCGATGAGTGCTCGTACCCAATCCTCATGGCCTGGACGCTTGGCATGACGGACAGCACCCTGTATCAGCAGCACATCCGGCCCGCCGCCTACTTCGTGGTATCTCACGGTCCGAGCTTCGGACCTGAACGGTGGGAGGAGCAGAGTGGCTATTCGCCCTCAACGATCGCCGCGGAGATCGCCGGGCTGATCTCTGCCGCCGACATAGCCGATGTCAACGGCGACCACGTCTCCGCGCGCGTCTTCCGCGGCACCGCGGATGACTGGCAGCGGTCGATCGAAGGCTGGACGGTGACAACCAACGGACCCCTCGCCACGCATCCGTATTTCATCCGGCTCTCGAAGACCGGCGACCCCAACGCCGCGATCTTCTACAGCGTGGGCAACGGCGGCCCGACGCTCGACCAGAGATCCGTCATCGACGCCGGCTTCCTCGAGCTGTCGCGGCTAGGTGAGCTGGCCGCCTCGGATCCTGCGATTCAGGAGTCACTGCCGGTGGTCGACGCGACGATAGGGGCAACCACGCCGAGCGGTCCTGGCTGGCACCGTTACAACGGCGACGGTTATGGCGACGGATCGTCCGACGGGCACCCGTGGGCGCCCAGCGGCCAGGGGACCGGGCATCTGTGGCCGGTGTTGAGTGCCGAGCGCGGCGAGAACGGGCTCCAGACCGGTGGCGTCGCGCAGGCCGTGACGCTGCTCGACTCGATGAACAGCTTTGCCTCCGGGGTCGGCCTGATCCCGGAGCAGGACTGGGAGCTGCCAAACCTTGCGGCTTCGCCTTATGGCACCGATCCGACCGTCGCCTCGATCGGGTTCCAGGATGGAGGGCCGGCGGGATCGGCCGCGCCGCTGACCTGGTCGGCGGCGTCGTTTGTTCGCCTGTCCGCCGACATCGGCGCCGGGCGGGTGCTCGATCAACCCGCCAACACCACAGCCCGCTACATCACGCACCAGCAGGGGACGACCAGCCTGACGGTGACCGCCCCGGCCAATGAGTCCTCGATCAGTGGATCTCCCGTGATCGTGACCGGCACGACGGTGGCCGGAAACAACGTGTCGGTGGCGGCCACCAACACCGATACCGGGTTCACCACCGCGACAGCGGCAACAACCGCAGCCGCCGACGGGTCATTCAGCGTTTCCGTCGCGGTGACGCCTGGCACAAGCGTGATCACGGTGGTGGCCACGGCAGCCAATGGCGGCACGGCACACACCACCCGGACGGTGGTCTGGGACTTCGTGCCCGGAACCAAGATTCTCGACGTGACGGATCCGACCGGCGACGACAACGGACCAGGCAACTACGCGTATCCCACTTCGGGCGACTTCCACGCCGGCGCATTCGACATCACGGACTTCCAGGTTTACGACGACAGCGCCGCCAGCGGAAACATCATCTTCCGGCTGCAGACCCGTGACCTGTCACCCACCTTCGGCAGCCCGCTCGGCGCGCAGCTGGCCGATGTCTATGTGCACGACCCGACCGCGGCCGCCGGCGATACGTCCACGGCCGCCTCGTTCACACAGCGCAACTACCAGATTGCGGCCCCGGCCGCGTGGAACCGGCTGATCGAGGTCCAGGGCTTCGGCCAGCGCTATGTCGATGCCCACGGGACAACCCTGGGTACGGTGGCGATTCGGGCCAACCAGATCTCGCGTTACATCACATTCAGCGTCCCGGCCTCGAGTCTCGGCCACCCGAGCAGCGGCTGGGGCTTCAGCGTCGTGCTGACGGGACAGGACGGCTTCAGCCAGGATCAAGCGCGAGGGTTCAGCGCCACCCCGGGCTCATACAGCTTCGGCGTTTGCGCCACGGCGAGCACCGATCCGCACTGCACGGTCGATCCAGGGACGGTGCCCAAGGCGGTGGATGTCCTCACCCCAGCCGGCGTGATGCAGAGCAACGAGCTCGACTACACGCTGCACAACCCCGTAACGATCACGGACGTAGTGATCCCCTGACGAACCGGGTGAGGGGCCGGGTTTCGGCCGGCCCCTCCTTTTGGTCTCAGGCGCCCGTGCAGGCGTTCGAGAAAGTCGACGTGATGACTTCGGTGCTGATGCTCGGCGAGGGAGAAAGCTGACCGGCGCATAACCTTTTTTCCCCGCCAGTGTTACTGAGATTGTTACCGGCGCGTGCCAAAATGTGATCGCGATCAGCCGTTGATCGGTGGGGTTCAACAAACGCCGGTCCAAGGGAACAAAGGTTGTCGCAGGCTCGGGGCAGGAAGAGCGCAGAGGCTCAGGTCGCGTAGGCATGGGCAACCTTCAGCTGCCGATCGCCTTTCTGGCCGGCCTTCTGCTGGTGCTGAGCATCCCGCCCATACGGCGAAGGCTCCCGGGGCTCCGCCGCTGCCCAGCAGGACTGGAGCTGCTGGTTTGGGTGGCATTTGTGTTGCTTTGCCTGGCTGCGCTCGCAGGCGTCCGGACCATCCGGTCGACTGAGCTGAGCAAAGCGGTTGCGCGCGCAGCAGTCGAGGTCGGCGGGCAGTCCCTTGATGCGTGGCTGGGACCGGCGATCCGTTGGGTGTCGGTGCACGAGCCGGGGGTTGCCCTGGTGACCGTGGGCATGGCGGGACTTGGTTGGGTTCTCGTCGCCGGGCGTGCGGCCTCAGTCTTTCGTCGAGCACTCGAGCCTCGCCTGCACCTCAACGACCGGTGGGTTGTGAGACCCAGCCCGAAAGCAAGACCGCGCATCGAGGTTCGCCCAGCCCCTCTCGTGGCACTGGCCTCCCTCGTCGACGTGCATGCGGCCGCAATGTACCTTGGGGTTTCGCGGGCCACCGTGTACCGGTGGGCACGTGCCGGCCGGCTGCGCTCTAATCGCACGGGCAGACAGCTTCGTTTCAGCTCGGGCGACCTGGCCGCTTTGCGCGAAACGCATGCCAGAAAGAAGCAGCATGCATAAGATTGAGCGTCCGTCGATGACGGCCGCACTACGTCGTGGTGGCCGCCGTGATCGGACCAGGCCCAGGGCCGACAACGGCCTGCTGCTGCGAGCCAGCATCTACAGGAAGCGAGGGCCCTGGAATCCGTCACCGCTGGCCGACCTCTGGGTGGTGCCCGCCTTGGCGAAGATCGCCGCCATCGCGGTGCTTTTCGGAGCCACATACTTCGGGACCTCGCCGGGCTTCACCGCATACATCAATGGCTTGCCAGACGTCCACCTCATCGCGGCCATGCCGGCCACGGAAGACACGGTGATCTACGCATCAGACGGCACGACGATCCTCGCCGACCTTCATCCCGCGGGTCACCAGCAGTACTTCCAGCCGCTGGCCGCGATGGGCAAATACCTTCCGATGGCCGCGGTCGCGATCGAGGACCACAATTTCTATTCCGAGCCTGGAATCGACCCGGGCGCCATCCTGCGAGCGGCCGAGATCGACCTGCGGGCGGGTGTGGCTGTGGAGGGTGCGTCCACGATCACCCAGCAGCTGGTCAAGATCACGCTCGTCGGAAGCCAGCCAACGCTCAGCCGCAAAATCGAGGAGGCGCTCCTCGCTCTTGACGTGGAGCGAACCTACACCAAGCAGCAGATCCTGGAGATGTACCTGAACACGGTCTTTTTTGGCAACGACGCGTACGGCGGCGCCGCCGCGGCCAAGATCTACTTTCATACAACTCCCGGCAACCTGGACCTTGCCCAGGCCGCAATGCTGGCGGGCTTGCTGCGCGATCCCACCTACACCAACCCGTTCGTCAACGCGCAATACGCCAAGGCTCGGCAGGGGCAGGTGCTGGATGCAATGGTGCACGCCAAGCTGGTCAGCCCGGCGCAGGCGGCTGCGGCGTCGGCCGAGGACCTGAGCCAGCCCAACCACATCTTCATGCCCCAGAACACGATCCTTGCCCCCGGCTTCGTGAGCTACGTCACCAGTGAGCTCGTGTCGCGGTATGGAACCGCGGTGACCTATGGCGGTGGCCTTCACGTCGTCACCACCCTTGATTGGGGCATGACCCAGAAGGCGCAGCAGCTGATCCAGGCCCAGGTGAGCCGCTACGCCTGGGGGAACGTTCACCAGGGCGCAATGGTGGCCATCGATCCCCACTCAGGCGCCATCCTCGCCATGGTTGGCTCGGCCAATCCAAGTGCGTTCGGGGGGCAGTACAACTTCGCTGTGTGGCCGCCGCGCAACCCCGGCTCATCGATGAAGATCTATACCTACACGGCGGCCATCGCGAGCGGCAAGTTCACAATGGTCTCGCGCATTCCAGACCAGCCGGTCTCGATCTCCCAGGGACCGGGCCAGCCGCTCTATACGCCGAAAAACTACGACGGCAGGCTGCATGGCACCTGCCAGCTCCAGGCGTGCTTTCTCAACTCCTTGAACATCCCCGCCGTGCGCGTCGAGCTGGGCTTGCCCAATGGTCCCGCCGACGTCGCCCAGATGGCCCGGAACATGGGAGCTCCGCCCTGGCACTGCGACGACCCGCCGGCCTGCACGCGATTCACCAACAACGACCCGCTCTCCAGCTACGGTGCGTCGCTGACGCTCGGCGGCTGGGGCGAGACGCCGCTGCAGATGGCGACCGGAGCCTCAGTGCTGGCCGCGCAGGGGGTCCTTCATCCGCCGACCTCGCTTCTGTCGATCACGAACGCCGACGGGAAGCCCGTCTACAAGCTCGACCCCAACGCGGGCGCCAAGCAGGTGATCGACCCCCGGGTCGCCTACATCGTGGAGCAGATGATGTCCGACGACAGCAACAGGGCACTGATATTCGGCCGCGGCTCCAACCTCACCCTACCCGACCACAAGGTCGCCTCCAAGACTGGTACCACGGAGGACTATCGCGACGGCTGGACGGTGGGTTATACGCCGGCGATCGCAACCGCCTTCTGGATGGGAAATGCCGACTTCAGTCCCATGGCGCAGTACCTCGAGGCGAGCGTGATCGCCGCGCCGGTGTGGCACGACTTCATGGAGTGGTCGCTGAGCCAGGATCTGAAGCGGCCCGGCGGTGAGTGGTTCGCGCAGCCAGCCGGGCTCACCCAGCTGTACGTGGCCGGGAAGCTGCAGTGGTTCCTGCCCGGAACTTCGCCCTACCAGCCCACCCCGCCGCCGCAGGGCATCGTCTCCGGTCGCGCCCATTAGGGGTCCTGCTGGCCCGGCATTTGAACCCCAGGCTTCAAGGTCCCGAAATCCATGAGTCTCGTCCACTGATCAGATCGTGGTCGCGTTCTGGCTCTCTCTTTCCGACCGCCTGATCAACTTCCCAGAATCCGTGGGGTGGGGCGGGGTCAGACCATGCCTCACCAGTATGCCGCCGAATTCAAGCTTTCGAAGACTCGCTGTCCATGGCAGAATCGAGCCGTCACGGTCGGCACGGAGTGGAGGCATCAGCCATGAGCTTGAGCATCACCGATGTCGTAATCGACATCCCCCAGGGCCGCCTGCGCGGCGCGCTCACCGACGGCGTCGCGTCTTTCAAAGGCATCCCGTACGCCGCGGCGCCATTCGGCGCCAACCGGTTCAAACCGCCGCAGGTGGCCCCGTCCTGGGAGGGGATTCGGGACGCGCTCGCCTACGGCCCGACGGTACCCAAGCCGCCCTATTTCCCACCCTTCGACGCCATCCTCCCGGAGCCGGTGATCGAGGGCGAGGAGTGCCTCAACCTCAACGTCTGGACACCCGACCCTGCGGCGACCGGGCTACCCGTGATGGTCTGGATTCACGGCGGCGCCTTCGCCAACGGAACTGGCGCCGTGCCCAACTATGACGGCCGCCGCTTCGCGCGCGACGGTGTCGTCCTGGTCACCATCAACTACCGACTCGGTGTCGACGGCTTCCTGTTCCTGGGCGACGGAGTCGCCAACCTCGGTCTGCTCGACCAGGTGGCGGCGCTCGAATGGGTGCGCAACAACATCGCGGCTTTCGGTGGCGACAAAGCGAGCGTCACGATCTTCGGCGAGTCGGCCGGCGCCATGAGCGTGGCGACGCTCCTCTCCATGCCCCGCGCCAAGGGTCTTTTCAAGCGCGCCATCGCCGAGAGCGGCGCCGGCCACCACGCCATCTCGGCGGCGACGGCGACACGGGTAGGCGGCTATCTGGCCGAGAAGCTCGGCGTGCCGGCGGACCGCGCCGCCATCGCCGAGGTGCCCGTGCCGAAGGCCTATGAGGCCCAGGTCGCGCTCAGCGCCGAGGCTTTCATGATGCCCGACCCGGTCAAGTGGGGCGAGGTCGCAGGCAACCTGATGCCATTCGAGCCCGTGATCGATGGCATCACCGTTCCTGCGCTGCCGATCGAAGGAATCGCCGCGGGTGCGAGCGCCGGGGTCGACGTGATGGTCGGCACCAATCGCGAGGAGCAGCGACTTTTCATGGTGCCCAGCGGCGCTATCGACCTCATCGACCAGAACGTCCTGGGAATGGCCGTCGCCGCCTACCGCCTACCCGCAAACGCGATCGAGCTGTATTCGGGCGCCCGCCCGGGCGCGACGCCAGGCGACCTGCTGGCGGCGATCAGCACCGATTGGTTCTTCCGGATCCCGGCGGTCCGGCTCGCCGAGGCCCACTCCAAGAACGGCGGGTCGGCCCATGTTTACGAGATGGCCTGGCGGTCGCCCCTTTACGGCGGCCGACTCGGCGCCTGTCACGCGCTCGAGATCGGGTTCGTCTTCGACACCCTTGACGCCGAGTGGACCGACAGGCTCGCGGGCCCCAACCCGCCTCAGTCCATCGCCGATGAGATGCATCGCGCGTGGGTGGCCTTTGCCCGTACGGGCGACCCGGGATGGGAGACCTACGACGCCAAACGGAGGACCGTGATGCGCTTCGATTCGTCCTCTGGCGTTGTCGAAGACCCGGACGGCGAGGAGCGCCGGCTGTGGGAGGGCATCCGCTAGCTCAGGCTCCCACGCAATTTCGTTAGGTGGAAGGCGATGTCTTGACGTGCCTCCGACTGGATCTACAGTGCGCTTGAACTCGCACAGCCTCAAAGCCCAGCCCATGAGGCGGGCTGACAAACTGGGGTGCGCTCTGTATCGCCGGCCCTCAGCGCGGGTAGGTCCTGCCGGCCGACGTCCAAGTTGAGCCCCGATGCGATGAAACCGCCGGACTCTGCCCGACAACATTGCGGGGGGCGTAAACCCGGAAAATAGGCCGGTTGGGACCGGACCGCGACATCGACGACCCCGCTCTCCAGCGGATGAAGCTCGGCCCGGATGTCGAGCCGACGGAAAGCGAGCTCCTCAAAGCGCCACCCGAGACCAGTGAGGTGGCGGCCAGCGGCGGTCCGGCCGCCCCCGAGACCGGCGTTGGCGCCGCCCGGCGCGTGGGCCCCAAGGCCTTCCTGCAGATCCTGGGGCCAGGCCTCATCACCGGGGCGAGTGACGACGACCCCAGCGGTATCGGCACCTACTCCCAGGCGGGCGCCCAGTTTGGCTTCGGCGTCCTGTGGACGGCGCTGTTCACCTTCCCGCTCATGTTGGCCATGCAGGAACTCTGCGCGCGGATTGCACTACACACGGGTATCGGGCTCGGGCTCAGCCTTCGCCGCAAGTTTCCGACCTGGCTGGTCGGCTTTTGCATTCTCGCCATGGTGCTCGCGAACACCATCAACATCGGCGCCGACCTCGGTGCGATCGCGGCAGGCGGCTCGCTGCTAACCCGGGGGAAGATAGCTCCGATTTGGCTGGTGATGCCGGCGGCCGGCCTCATCGTGGGGCTGCAGCTCTTCGGTAGTTATCGGGTCATCTTCAACGCCTTCAAGTGGCTCACCCTCGCGCTCTTCGCATATGTGATCACCGCATTCCTGGTCCATGCGCCCGCGCAAAAGGTTCTTATCGCCTCCTTTGTGCCCCACCTGGAACTCAACAAGGCCTTCATCACGACGCTGGTCGCGATTCTGGGCACGACCATCTCGCCATACCTCTTCTTTTGGCAGGCGTCGTCCGAGGTTGACGAGATGCGCGCGGCCGGACAGATGACCGAGCGCGAGCGGAAAGGGGTCACCCGGCGCGAGATGCGTGCGGCGCGAATCGACGTCTTCGTCGGGATGGCCTTTTCACAGGTGGTGATGTACTCGATCATCATGGTCAGCGCTTCGACCTTCAATGCCCACGGCATAACGGGTATCGCGACCGCGGACCAGGCGGCCAAAGCCCTCGAGCCCATAGCCGGCCCCCTCGCGTTCGTCCTTTTCGCGGCCGGCTTCATCGGCACCGGCTTCCTGGCGATCCCGGTCCTTTCGGGTTCGGCAGCCTACGCGCTAGCCGAATTCACCGGCCTCAAAGGCACGCTCGCCGAGAAACCCAAGTACCGGCCCACCTTCTACGCCGTGATCGTTCTAGCGACCGCTGTGGGCGTAGCACTGAACCTGTTGCGCATCGATGTGATCAGCGCCCTGTTCTACACCGCGGTTATCAATGGCGTCGTCGCGCCACCGCTGATGATCCTGATCGCCCTGCTCGGCTCGGACAAGAAGGTTATGCAGAAGCGGGTTAGCGGTCGTGTCAGCTTCACGCTGGTCTGGATCGCGACCGGTAGCATGGCGATCGCGGCTCTGCTTTTGATCGTGACCCTGCTCCCGCATGGCCCGCTGAGCTGACCTATTTCAATGACAGCTTGCGAGCAGACCGCCGGGTTAGGTGCGAGTTCAGGTATACAAGAATAAGGAGTTCTTTCCTCGACAGCGGCTTCGGACCAGAACGGGCGGCCGCGCCCGGCCATTTTGCGCACAGCACTGAACGCGGCCTTCTACTGAGCGATCAGTCGGGGCGGCTGGCGACTCAGATCGCCCTCCTTAACGCGCGTCCTCTTTGACGTCGCGGACGGTGCGCTTGAGGTTTCCCACCGCTTGCCTCGCCTTGCCTTTCGTCTCTTCGCCGCGGTCGCCGGTGACCTTGCCCTTGATCTCCTCCGCCTTGCCACGAACCTGGTCCTTCATTAAGACCTCCTTGAGATTGATTCCGCTACAAACGTCTGAGGCGGATGACTGGAGCGAGGTGGTGCCGGTACACGGCGCCCGCGTTTGGGTGGAGCTGCTCCGTTGAGCTCGTGTATGCGAACGTCCCAGTAGCCGAGGCGCTGGCGGAATCGTTCTGCCTGGGCGACGACCACCGGCACGTTGGTCAGCTCGACCTCGCGCCGCGCCTCGTCTGACTGCTTGGCCATGAGCTGGCGGATTCGCTTCAGGACTTTCTCCTCCATGGCCAGGACCTCGCTATAGATCTGCTTCCAGTAGAGCGCCTGCCCCAGCGTGGCGTGGCCTGGAGAGGCCTCACCATTCATTGGCTGTTTCCAATCTCCTCCACGCACCGCTGCGTCGATATCCGGACGGCTGCGTTTTGGCTGCACCTGTTTCATAAATGTAGTTCTACGGCCCTCTGCGTAAGAAGATCAGCAACTTTCTGAAACTCGCGGCACACCCACAAATGTGGTCAGGCGGGCTCATCGCCTGACTTGAGACGGTTCCTTAGAATCCGGGCAGATGGAGCCGAGAGCGCGGGCAAAGCCGTCGCGCGCGCTCGAGGGAGAGGTCCTGGAAACCTCTCACTGGGAAGAAGCCCGCCACTGGATGAGCATCTACGCCGATCTCCTGGAGTTCAAGCGCGGGATCCTCGATCGTGTGGAGACACACCGCTACTTCGCGACGAGCCAGATCATGAGCCACGCCTGGTCCGACCCAGCCCTCTTCCCCGAGGAGGTACGCAACTACGTCCGGCGGGTCCGGAAGATACTCGCGGATCTCGCGATCCCAGTGGACCTCGTCAACAAGCCCGGCCGCGGCTACTCTCTGGTATTCCGACCCACCTGAGGTCCATGTCCCGTATAGAGCTCGACCGAGCGAAAAGTTGCTGCATTTGTTACCGCCAATGGGCCATCGTCGTCCGATCAGGCGGATTGTGGTGCAGTCTTAAAGACCTTTCCGCCTGAATCCTGTGCTTCGACTTCGTGCTGCTCTAGTCCCATTGAAGTACTCGGCGGCCGGTTTTCCAGGAGGTATTGAGATGATCCACGCGTTGCTTGTACTTGCGGTCATTCTTTTCGTGCTCTGGTTGCTGTTCCACGCGACCGGCGGTCTGGTCAACCTGATCTGGATAGCAATCATCGTGCTAGTCGTGCTCTGGCTGTTCGGTTTCGTCCGCGGGCGCTCGACGCGCTAGGACAGGCACGGAGGCTTGGTGTGGCCTTGGGGCTCCTGGGGGAACACTAGCCCGCCTGCTATTTCTCGCGAGCAAACCTCCCGCCGCACCTGGGTCGAATGCCGTCTTGGGTTACTGCTAGGTTCGAAAAGGCGTGACCGATAAGCAAGGAGGCGTGTTCAGATGGATCGAATCACAATCGGCGCCGCTCTGGGTGGAGCGGCTGTTTACTTCTTAGATCCGCAACGGGGCGAGGATCGCCGCCGGCGGGTGCAATCGTTTTGGCGAGAGAATCGTGACACCGCTTTCGAAGTTGGAGGTGGACTATCGGAGGCTGCCGAGTCGGTGCGACCAATGGTTCGACGCGTGAAGCGCGGCTTTGGGCGAGGGGATTGGACCGAGGGTGGCGGCCCGAAT
>PLYZ01000026.1 GCA_003151935.1 Candidatus Dormiibacterota bacterium
CCCCGGCACCGAGTTTCTTCACGCCAGGCTCTGGAAGGATCCCATCGACGGCCCCGCCGCGCCTTTTCACGCGGTGGAGCACGATCCGCCGGTTGACCTGCTCACCGATGAGTTTCCAATTCGGCTAACCACCGGGCGCCGGCTCGACTCGTTCAACACCGGCGTGCAGACGGGTGGCTATACCTCGCCGTTGCGCAAACGGGAGGCCCTCCTCATCTCGCCTGCCGATGGGGCGCGCCTGGGGATCACGGATGGCGAGAGGGTGCTCGCCAGCTCGCGGCGCGGTTCTGTCGAGGTGCCAGTGCGTTTTGACGCCACACTCAGGCCGGGACTCGCTTTTATGACCCCCCACTTTCCCGACCAGGTGGCCACCAACGTGCTCACCATCGACGCCACCGATCCCAAGTCCGGCACCGCCGAGTTCAAGGCGAGCGCCATCCGGATCGACAAGCTGGTCGCGGTTCCGGCCAAGTAATTGGACATTCGGACCACCGGGGGACCGCCGAGCGCCGAGGAGATCGCCGCTGTCGATGGCTTCCTGGGTGCACCGGAATCCCTGTGGGAGGGCGGCGCCCGCGTCGAGGCGGACGACCACCTTGCCTATGGCGGCCTTGCCACACGCTCGCGCCGCCACCTGCTGCTGCCTGTGCTCCATGCGGTGCAGGATCGCGCCGGCTGGGTGAGCCGCGGAGCGCTCGAGTACGCGTGCAGGCGGCTATCGATCCCACCCGCCGACGCCTATGGCGTCGCCAGCTTCTACGCGCGCTTCGCGCTTGACGAGCGGCCGCCGCTTGCTGTCCACGTGTGCGACGACATCGCCTGCAAGTGCGCGGGGGCCGATGCGCTTTGCGACGCGCTCGAGAAGGGCTTCGGTCCCGCGGGGGTACCCGGCGCTTCTGGATCAGCCGCCTGGTATCGCAGCCCATGCCTCGGTCTCTGCGATCGCGCGCCCGCTGCATTGATCGAGCGAGCAGGCAAGCACCATGCGGAAGCCCGCGTTGCGCCCGCCGGCTATATGTCTCTCAGCGCGATCCTCGGAGGCCGATGGCCTGACAGCGAGACTTCGATGCATGCGCAGCCACGAAAAGAATCGAGGCTTCTACGCCGGGTCGGGGTCGTGGATCCCACGAGTATCGACAGCTACGTACAAGCCGGGGGGTACGCAGCGTTGCGGCGCGCGCTCGAGCTCGGTCCCGACGGCGTGATTCGCGAGGTGACCGATGCGAAGCTGCTCGGCCGCGGTGGCGCTGCGTTTCCAACCGGACGCAAGTGGGACGCGGTGGCCAAGGCGCCGGCGCGGCCGCACTTCATGGTGTGCAACGCCGACGAATCGGAGCCCGGCACCTTCAAGGATCGCGTCCTGATGGAGGGCGATCCCTTCGGCATCGTCGAGGGCATGACCATCGCCGCCCTCGCGACGGGTTGCGAGCAGGGTTACCTGTACGTTCGCGGCGAGTATCCCCAGGCGCGCGGGCGAATCGAGAATGCAATCGCGCAGGCGCGGGCGCATGGATTTCTCGGCGCTGACGTCGCGGGCTCCGGGCTGAGCTTTGACATCGAGGTCCGCCGCGGCGCCGGCGCGTACATCTGCGGTGAGGAAACTGCCCTTTTCAATTCGATCGAAGGGAAGAGGGGCGAGCCGCGCAACAAGCCGCCCTTTCCCGTCGCGGTTGGGCTCTTTGGAAAGCCGACCCTGGTCAACAACGTGGAGACGCTGGTCAACGTGCTCGAGATCCTCAATCACGGCAGCGCCGAGTACGCGAAGACGGGAACGGCCGAATCAGCCGGGACGCGGCTCTTCTGCTTGTCGGGCCACGTGCGTGCGCCAGGCATCTACGAGGTGCCGATGGGGACGACGCTTCGCGCTCTCATCGAGATGGCCGGCGGGCTCCGTGAAGGACGGTCGCTCCGTGCGGTGCTGCTCGGTGGCGCGGCGGGCTCCTTCGTCACTGAATCCCAGCTCGACGTCCCGCTCACGTTTGAAGGCACGCGGGCCATCGGGGCGACGCTCGGTTCTGGCGCTGTCATCGTGTTCGACGACACCGCTGACCTCGAGCAGGTTCTGCTTCGAATCGCTCGCTTCTTCCGCGACGAGTCGTGCGGGCAGTGCGTTCCGTGCCGCGTTGGCACGGTGCGGCAGGAGGAGGCGCTGAAGCGAATCCTCAGCGAGCGCAACCAATCTCTCCGCGAAACTGACATCGCGCTGCTGAGCGACATCGCACGCGCGATGCGCGACGCTTCGATATGCGGGCTCGGACAGACTGCCGCCAGCGCGATCGGCTCCGCGTTGATCCAGCTGAAAATTGCGGGTGTGAACTAGATGGCGAGCGGGGTCTTCGTTGGTCTGCCCAGGCGCATGGTCACCGTCACCATCGACGGCGTGGACGTGCAGGCGACCGAGGGCACGACGATCCTCGAGGCCTGTCGCGGCCTCAGCATCGACACTCCGACGCTCTGCCAGCTCGAGAACCTGACTCCCGTCAACGTTTGCCGGGCTTGCGTGGTCGAGGTCGAGGGGTCGCGCGTCCTTGTGCCGGCCTGCTCGCGCAAGGTGGAGGCGGGCATGAAGGTCCTCACCGACTCAGAGCGCGTGCGCCACAGTCGACGGATGGTCCTCGAGATGCTCGCGTCGTCCGTCGACATGTCTCTCTGCGGGCCACAGGTGCGTGGCTGGATGACGCAGTACGGCGCCCAGCCTCAACGCTTCGGTCCGGGCGCGGCCACAGTGGCGCAGCCCGTGAAGATCGACAACGACCTTTACGTGCGGGATTACTCGCGCTGCATCCTCTGCTACAAGTGCGTAGAGGCTTGCGGCGTAGATGCGCAGAACACCTTCGCCATCGGCGTGGCGGGCCGCGGGTTCGACGCTCATATCGCGACGGAGTTCACTGTGGCGCTGCCAGAATCCGCCTGCGTCTACTGCGGCAACTGCATCGGCGTCTGTCCCACGGGCGCGCTGATGTTCAAGAGCGAGTACGACATGCGCCAGGCCGGCACCTGGGATGAGTCACAGCAAACGGTGACGGAGACGGTCTGCCCCTACTGCGGAGTCGGTTGCATGCTCGAGCTTCACGTGCAGGACAACTCCATCGTCAAGGTGACGTCGCCGCTCGATCACAGCGTCACCGCCGGGCACCTGTGCGTGAAGGGACGCTTCGGCTTCGAGTTCGTCCAGAGCCGCAAGCGGTCTGAATAGGAAAAGACCGGGCGTGTCGCCCGGCCTTTCAGTCGATCCGATTTGGGTTAGTGCTCGGCCTTGAACAAGACGGTGGTTGGGGCCGGGTGCTTGTCGCTGTCGGCGTGCTTGGCGCCCCCGGCGGGGGCACACTTGACCTCTGGCGCCTCGGCCTTGTCGGCGGCCTTCGCCGCAGTCTTCTCGGTCGAGTCTTCCAAGGCGCTCTCGGTCCCGTTGGTCTTCTCGGCCAAGTCCTCCTTCTGGTCGCCAGCCTTCTCATTTGTGTCTTCGATCTTGTCGGCGGCGACGCATGCGTTGGGGGCTGCTTCCGCGGCCTCTTCGGCGGCCAGCTTGGCGGCGAGCGCCTGCTCCGCCGCGATCTTGGCCGCCAGCTCGGCGGCCTCCTCAGCGTCCTGCGCCTGCTCGTCGCTGAGCGTGGTCGAAGCGGTTGAGTCGTTGGAGGTGAGGCCGGCGCCGGCCGCCGTGTTCACGACGGTGGCGACAGTCGACCGGCCGGTTGTCGTCGGGGTGCCGTGAGCGAATGCCGACGTGATCGCCAGGATCGCGGCTACCGCGGCCGCCGCCGTGGCAAGCCCGATCTTGAACATCATCTTTCTGGGCACGTTTGTCCTCCTTGTTGACCGAGGTGAATGCCTAGTAACGCCCGCCTGCCGAAAAGTCGGAAGTCCCGAACTAGTGGTCGCCAGGCTCGGGAGATGGACTTGGCGAGGGGCTGGGCGAGCTCGAGCTTGAGTGGTCTTTCGATGGGCTCGGAGAGGTGCTCGGCTCAGGTCGCGGCGATTCCTCGGGGCGTTCCGAAGGCAGAGGCCTCGGCGACGCCTGGTGCTCAGGCTGGTGCGTGGGCGCTGGGACTGCCGCCTTCCTGGGCGGGGCAGGTGGTTTCGCCGGGCTTGGTACTGGGCCTGGACTCGCCTCGACCGTGTGCCGGACCGAGCCGATGGCCGCGGCGGCGTCGCCGGTCCAGACGGCCGGGTTCGGGCTGCCGGTCTTGGCGGTGGCGGCCAGCGCCAGGAGGATTGACGCCGCAGCCGCGAGCATGACAGGCGCGATGCGCCACGGCGTGACGCGGCGCGCCGGTATCGACGCGTAGCGCGGAAAGGAAGCCGGCGGAGTGAACTGGTCGAGGACAGCCTTCAACCGCCATTCGAAATACGGGTCCATCCGATGGCGCTCAGTGCTCGGCATGCGAACTCACTTCCTGTTCTGAAGACAACGCCGCCGCGGCATCAAGTGAGAAGCGTGATCCCGGAGATTCTTCGAGCAGGGCGCGCAGCCGCGCGCCGGCCTGGTTCAACCGCGTGCCGATCGTGCGCTCGGAAACTCCCAGCGCGGCGGCGATCTCACGGTTGTTGTAGCCGTGGTAGTGGCGCAGGACGATGGCCGCCGCGAGCTTCGGCGAAATCGACCGGAGGGCCGTCAGCAGGTCGGGCCTGGTCGCCACGTGAGCGGGATCTGCCGAGCCCGCCGGCCTGCCGAGCCGCCGCAGGAGCTCCGCAACTGACCGAAGGCGAGCGCTGCGCCGGTACGAGATCGCCCGATTGACGGCGATCCGGTGGATCCAGGCTTCGGCCGGCGCGTCCGGCCGCCACCGCTTCCACGCCTGGAAGGCCTTGACGAACGAGTCCTGGGCGCAGTCCTCTGCTTCGGCGGGGTCGCCCAGGATGACCATGAGGGTCCTGTAGACACGCGGATACGCGCTCCGGTAGAGGCGATCGAAGTCCTCTCGTGAGCCCGGCTGGTAGGTCTCCTGCCCCCGATCAGGCGACGCTTGCAGGTTGGCTATAACGCCGAAGGGTACTAACCCCGGCGGCCCGCCGCTTGTGCCCCGGCGCTATAGAGTTCGGAGGTGCCTATCGTGTGGACCGGCGACCCCGAGGCCAACCGCCTCCTCGAGACCGATCCTCTTGCGCTCTTGATCGGACTCGTGCTGGACCAGCAGGTCAAGATGGAAAAGGCATTCGGCGGCCCGCTCGAGCTGAAGCGGCGGCTCGGCCACCTCGACGTGCGGAAGATCGCGTCGATGGACCCCGACAAGCTCGCTGCGGTCTTTCGCGAGCGACCGGCGCTTCACCGATTCCCCGGCAGCATGGCCAAGCGCACGCAGGCGCTGTGCCAGGTGATCGTCACGGAGTACGCGGGGGTTGCGGGGTCGGTGTGGACGGAGGCCCGCGACGGCGATGACCTCGCGGCCCGGATCAAGAAGCTGCCCGGCTTCGGGGACATGAAGGTCAAGATCCTTGTCGCGGTGCTGGCCAAAAAGTTCGGGGTCAAGCCGCGCGGCTGGGAGAAGCACGCGGCGACGTGGCACACGGTCGCCGACGTGGACTCGGTCGAATCGATGGCGCACGCGCGGGAGATCAAGCGCGATATGAAAGCGGCGAAGGCGAAATAGTTATCTGATAAGGTTTGGCCTCCGGCGCGGCCGCAGTGAGTCGCGCGGAATAGACACGGCGCAGGGCGCAGCAGAGGAGACGAGGGTGACAAGAGAGTGCATTCCGACCCGGGATGAAGCCCGGGCGCTCGCCAAAGACCATGCGCTGATCCCGGTCTACCGGGAGGTCCTGGCCGACATGCTGACCCCGGTCCGCGCTTACACGCTGCTTTGCCCGCCGGGGACTCCCGGGTTCATTCTCGAGAGCGTCGAGGGCGGCGAGCGGCAGGCTCGGTACTCGTTCATCGGATTCGAGCCGAAGCCCCTCGAGCTCGACGCCGAAGATCCGCTGGCCGCGCTGCGCGCGGTGGCCGCCGAGGTGACAGCGCCGGTCAACGGCATCCCGCGATTTCACGGCGGAGCGGTGGGCTATCTCGGCTACGAGACCGCCCGGCACTTCGAGCGACTGCCCGTCGCCCAGGGCGCGCCGCCGCCCATGCCGGAGAGTGCGTTCCTGCGCGCGGACGAGCTGGCTGTCTTCGACCACGTGACGCGGCGGCTCAAGCTTCTGACCATCCACCGGCCCGATCGCGAGGACTACGACGCCGCGGTGGGCCGGATCGACGAGATGGAGCGGCGCCTGGCTTCGGATCAGATGGCCTCGTATGCGCGTGGCGCGGACGGGACGCGTTGGGAGTCCAACGTCACAAAGGGCCAGTACGAGGCGATGGTCGATGCAGCGCGAGAGCACATTCTCGCCGGTGACGCCTTCCAGATCGTCGTATCGCAGCGCTACCGCAAGCCTCTCGAGGCGAGTCCCTTCGACGTCTATCGCTGCCTGCGCGCGATCAACCCTTCGCCGTACATGTTCTTCCTTGCTTTGGGGGGCGATCGCCACGTCGTCGGCACGTCTCCCGAGAAGCTCATCCAGGTCGAAGGCAAGCGCATCGAGACACGGCCGCTCGCAGGTACGCGCCGGCGGGGCCTCGATGCGGCCGAGGATGTGAGGCTCGAGAAGGAGCTGCTCAGCGACCTGAAGGAGCGAGCCGAGCACGTGATGCTGGTCGACCTGGGGCGCAATGACGTGGGCCGAGTCGCGCGACCGGGCACGGTGAGCGTGGAGCGCCTGATGGAGATCGAACGCTATTCGCACGTCATGCACATCTCCTCGACCGTCAGCGGCGAGCTGCGTGACGGGTGCACGTCGATCGACGCGCTGCGGGCGGCGTTCCCCGCCGGCACCGTCTCCGGCGCTCCGAAGATTCGCGCCATGGAGGTGATCGCCGAGCTAGAGCCGGACCAGCGCGGCGTGTACGCGGGGTCCCTGGGCTATGTGGGCTTCGGCGGCAACCTGGACATGGCGATCACCCTCCGAACGGTGGTGGTCGCGGAGGGAGTCGCTTACGTGCAGGCGGGCGCCGGCGTGGTAGCGGACTCGCGTCCCGAGCGCGAGTTCGAGGAGACGCTGGAAAAGGCGGCTCCGATGTTCAAGGCGATCGAGATGGCGGAGGTGATGTAGGTGCTGGCCCTGGTCGACAACTACGACTCGTTCACCTACAACCTGGTGCAGTACCTGGGAGAGCTCGGCGCCGAGCCGCGCGTGTTTCGCAACGACGAGGTGACCGTGAGGGAGCTCGGTGAGTACGACGGCATTCTCATCTCCCCGGGACCGGGAACTCCCGACGACGCCGGCGTCTCGACCGAGGCCATCCGCGAGCTGAGCGGCAAGGTGCCCATCCTCGGCGTGTGCCTGGGCCACCAGTGCCTGGGGCAGGCGTTCGGGGGCCGCGTCGTGCGCAACGAGCCGGCCCACGGGAAGACCTCCTGGATACGGCACGATAACTCTGGGGTCCTGGCGGGCGTGACCGATCCTTTCGAAGCGACGCGATATCACTCGCTGATCGTGGAGCGGGACTCCGTGCCGGGTGCGCTCGTCGTCACCGCGTGGACGGCGGACGGCACGGTGATGGGCCTGCGCCACGTCAAACATCCGACGTATGGAGTGCAGTTTCATCCGGAGTCGGTGCTGACCAGGGAAGGCAAGAAGATCCTCGCCAACTTCGTGCGGCGAGCCGCGAAAGGCAACTGATGATCGAGGCAATCGCAAAGTTGGTTCGTTGTGAGTCTCTGTCTGAGCACGAGGCCGCCGGCGCCTTCGAGGAGATCATGCGAGGCGACGCGACCCCGGTCCAGATCGCAGGCTTCCTCGTTGCTCTGCGCATGAAGGGTGAGACCGTGGATGAGATCAGCGGCTTCGCGCGCACAGCTCGCGCGATGGCGACTCCGATCGAGATCGATGGGGCGCTGCTCGACACGTGCGGCACGGGCGGCGACGGGCTGGCGACGTTCAACATCTCCACGATCTCAGCCATCGTGGCCGCCGCATGCGGGGCGAAAGTCGCCAAGCACGGCAACCGGGCAGCATCGTCGATGTGCGGGTCCGCCGACGTGCTCGAGCAGCTGGGCGTGAAAATCGACCTCGGCCCAGAAGGCGTGACACGCTGCGTCGAGGAGGCCGGCATCGGCTTCTTGTTCGCGCCTGTCTTTCACCCGTCATTTCGCTTCGCCGGGGTTCCACGGCGCGAGCTCGGGCTGCGCACCGTTTTCAACGTGCTCGGACCCTTGTGCAACCCGGCCGGCGCGAAGTATCAGGCGCTCGGCGTGGCCGATGGATCGCTCGCGGGCAAGATGGCCGAGGTGCTGATGCGCCTGGGCGTGGAGCGCGCGATCGTGTTCCACGCGGGCGACGGCATGGACGAGCTGTCGGTGAGCTCACCGTCCTTCGTGATCGAGATCGATGGGACTCGTAACGAATACCAGCTCGATCCCGGCGAGCTCGGTCTGGCCCAGGCTCCGATCGAGTCGATGCGCGGCGGCGGACCGGAGGAGAACGCCCGGATCGCCCGCGAGGTGCTCCAGGGAGCCAAGGGCGCGCGGCGCGACGTGGTCCTGCTGAACGCGGCGGCGGCTCTGCGGGCGGCGGGCTTGGCCGGCGGCTGGAAGGATGGCCTTGGCCTCGCCGCCGAGGCGATCGACTCCGGCCGCGCGGGCGAGGTTCTCCAGCGGTGGGCGAAAATCTCCCAGGAGTGAGTCAACAGGACCTCCTGGCGCGCCTGGTCGTGGAGGCGAGGCAGGATCTTCAGCGACGCCGCGCACTGATCGCGAGGGACCAGCTCGAGCGCGCTGCGGCCGCTTACGCCCCGAAGGACTTCGCCGGCGCGCTGCGAAGCCAGGGCCTGTCCGTGATCGCCGAGATGAAGCAGCGCACGCCGACCATGGGTGTGCTCGTCGAGGACTACCGGCCCGCCGACCTCGCCCACGCTTACACGGAAGGCGGCGCCGCGGCGATCTCCGTGCTCACGCACATGGCGGGTTTTGGCGGGCGCCCGGAGCACGTGCTCGCGGCACGCGCTGCGACCAGCCTGCCGATCTTGCGGAAGGACTTCGTGACCGACCCGTACGAGATTGCCGAGGCGAGGGCCGCGGGGGCAGACGCCGTGCTGCTGATCGTTGCCGCACTTGATAAGCCGCACCTGGCCGAGCTGCTCGCGGTCACCCGAAGCCGGGGGATGGCAGCCCTCGTCGAGGTGCATGACGAGGCGGAGACGAACATCGCCCTGGAGGCCGGAGCCCAGCTGATCGGCGTCAACCATCGTGACCTGCGCACGTTCGAGGTCGATCTCGGCCTGACCGAGCAGCTCCGGAAGCTGATCCCGGCCAGCGTGATCGTGGTGGCCGAAAGCGGCATACACGACGCGGATGACGCACGCCGCGTCTACGAGGGCGGCGCGAACGCGATCCTGGTCGGGGAGGCGCTCATGCGAGCCGAGAAGCCCGAGCTGCAGATCAGGGAGCTGACAGCGTGGTCCAGGTGAAGATCTGCGGCATCTGCGACGCGGCGGGTGCCGCCGCGGCCGTCGAGGCCGGCGCCGACCTCATCGGGTTCCATTTCTGTTCGTCGCAGCGTCGCATCACGCCCGAGGAGGCGAAGGCAATCGTGGACGACCTCTCCCTTCGTCCCACCATCGTCGGAGTCTTCATCGACCAGGAGGAGGACGAGGTCAGGCAGATCGCGGAGTTCGTCGGCCTGGACCTGCTGCAGCTTCACGGCTCGGAGCCGCCCGGCTTCGAAGCGGGCCGGCCCGTGATGAAAGTGTTGAAAGTAAAGGACGGCCAGGTCCCCGACGCGGAGGCCTGGCCCGACCCGGTGATGCTCGACTCCTGGTCGGCCGACCAGCGCGGCGGTACGGGCCTGGCCTGGGACTGGGAGCTCGCGCGCCCGCTGCTTGCCACGCGCAAGGTGTTCATCGCCGGTGGTCTTGAACCGGGTAACGTGGGCAAGGTCGTGAGCGGATTCAGGCCCTATGGGGTCGACGTTTCAAGCGGTGTCGAGGCCTCGGTCCGGGTCAAGGATCCGGACAAGGTCCGCGCTTTCGTGCACGCCGTGCGACTCGCCGAGGCCTTGATGTGATGGCGCGCAACGCTCCGACCCACCCGGTCGACGGACGGTACGGCGCCTACGGCGGCCAGTACGTGCCCGAGACGCTGATGGGTGCCCTCCAGGAGCTCGAGAAGGTCTGGCATGAGGCCAAGGCCGACCCCCAGTTTCAGCTGGAGCTCGCCGGCCACCGCCATGCGTTTGTCGGCCGGCCGACCCCGCTGTATGCGGCGACCCGCCTCGGCGAGCACTTCGGCGGCGCCCACATCCATCTGAAGCGCGAGGACCTGTGCCACACAGGCGCGCACAAGCTCAACAACGCCGTCGGCCAGGCGCTGCTGGCGTTGCGGATGGGCAAGAAGCGCGTGATTGCCGAGACGGGCGCTGGCCAGCACGGTGTGGCCGCCGCGACGGTGTGCGCGAGGTTTGGGCTCGAATGCACGGTCTACATGGGGACCGAGGACATGCGCCGGCAGTCGATGAACGTGCGGCGCATGAAGCTGCTCGGAGCCGAGGTCGTCGAGGTGACGAGCGGGACGAAGACGCTGAAGGACGCGACGTCCGAGGCGATCCGCGACTGGGTCACCAACGTGCGTTCGACGCATTACATCATCGGTTCGGTCGTGGGGCCGCATCCCTACCCGGAGATGGTGCGGGACCTTCAGCGCGTGATCGGCGACGAGGCCCGCGACCAGTACCTGTCTGTCGACGGCAGGCTGCCCGACGTCGTGGTCGCGTGCGTCGGAGGCGGGTCAAACGCGATCGGGATCTTCACCGCGTTCCTCGACGACAAGGACGTGATGCTGGTCGGTGTGGAGGCTGCCGGCAAGGGCGTCAAGACCGGGCAGCACGCGGCCTCGCTGGTCGGCGGACGTCCGGGGGTCCTGCACGGCAGCTACTCATACCTGCTGCAGGACGGCGACGGGCAGGTACTCCCTACTCATTCCATTTCGGCCGGGCTCGACTATCCCGGCGTGGGTCCTGAGCATTCGTTTCTGCGCGACATCGAACGGGCGGAGTACGTCGCAGTGACCGACGCGGAAGCGCTCGCCGCCTTCAGGTTGTGCACGCGGCTCGAGGGCATCATGCCGGCCCTCGAGCCGGCTCACGCGCTGCACCACGCGGGCGTGCTGGCGCGCGAGATGGGGTCGGGCGGGCGGATTCTGGTCTGCCTGTCGGGCCGCGGCGACAAGGACATGGACTCGGTGGAAGATGCGGCTCGCGCGGAGCGCGATCAATGAAAACGGCCACCGGCTCTTTGGAACAGGCGCTGCGTGCCACCGGCGACCTGAAGCTCGTCGCCTACATGATGGCCGGGCATCCGAACAAGAGGCGCTCGATCGAGGCGGGGAAGAGGCTCGCCGGCTCGGGCATCGCAGCCCTCGAGATTGGGATCCCGTTCTCGGACCCGCTCGCCGACGGTCCCGTGATCCAGCGTGCCGGACAGATCGCGCTCGAGCATGGAATGAACGTTGCGGGAGCGCTCGAGGTGGCTGCCGCGATCGCGACCGAGGGCGTGCCCGTCGTCCTGATGACGTACATCAACCCGGTGCTCGCCTACGACCCGAGGCGCTTTGCGGCCGAGGCCGCGCAGGCCGGCTTGGCCGGCGTCATCGTCCCGGACCTCCCGGTCGAAGAGTCCGAGCCGGTGGCCGGCTGGCTCCGGGCCGCATCGCTGGACACGGTGTTCATGGTCGCGCCGACCACCGCCGAGGACCGGCTCGCATCGATCTGCGACCGCTCGAGCGGGTTTGTCTACTGCGTGACCGTGACCGGAATCACCGGCGTGAGAAAGGACCTGCCGCCAGGAATGAAAGAGCTGTTTGGAGAGGTTCGACGGCATACGCAGCTGCCGGTCGCCGCGGGCTTTGGCATCTCCCGGCCTGAGCACATGAAGTCTCTGCGCGGCGTCGCGGACGCGGCGGTGGTGGGCAGCGCGATCGTCGACGAGATCGACCGTGGCGGAGACCCGGTCGCTTTGATCAAGGAGCTGCTGAAGGGTTGCCGGTAAGAGGAATCAGGGGGGCGACGACCGCCGAGGCGAACACGGCGGAGTCGATCACGGATGCCACCGAGGAGCTGCTGCGCGAGCTGGTGCGGCTCAACGACCTCGACATCGCGGAGATCTGTTTCGTCTACTTGACGACCACGCACGACCTGACGGCAGAATTCCCGGCGTTCGCCGCCCGCCGGCTGGGCTGGACCGAAGTGCCTCTTTTGTGCGGGCATGACATGGACGTTCAGCTGCCGAACCCGCGCGGAGTGCCGATGTGCGTGCGGGTCCTGCTCCTGTACAACACGCCACTGCCGCAATCGGCGATGCGCTTTGCCTACATGCGTGGCGCGCAGGCGATCAAGGCCGACCTGGACTATCTGCGTGGGACACGAGGAGGCCTCACCCGATGAGATCGACGGATCTTCGGCGCCTAGGCGGCCGATCCGTGCGTTGCCGCTTGCGCTCCGGTCCTCGCGCATCGACTGGATGCGCTCCGGTCCGGTGCTCGCGGCGCCTTCGTTTCGGCCGCCGATGCACCGAATCTCTCGTCGATCTATCGTGCGAGGCCTCCACGAAATGATCATCGTCATGTCGCACGGAGCGACGAAGGGTGAGGTCGACGCCGTCGTCGACCGCGTGCACGAGATCGGCCTCAAGACCGAGCTGTCGAAGGGCGAGGAGCGGACGCTCATCGGCGTGATCGGCGGGAACGCTTACGCCTACAAGGAGGCGTTCTCGCACCTCGGCGGCATTCACGAGATCATCCCGATCACCAAGCCGTTCAAGCTGGCCAGCCGCGAATTCCGCCCGGCCAACACGGTGGTGGATGTGGGCGGGGTGAAGATCGGCGGCGACGAGGTCGTGATGATGGCGGGCCCATGCTCCGTCGAAGGTGAGGAGATGCTCCTCGAAACCGCGCGCCACGTCGCGAAGCAGGGCGCGCGGATCCTGCGCGGCGGCGCCTTCAAGCCGCGGACGTCGCCTTACTCGTTCCAGGGCCTTGGCGAAGCGGCGTTGAAGATGATGGCGACCGCGCGCGACGAGACCGGGTTGAAGGTCGTGACCGAGGTCGTGGCGCCGGCCGACGTCGAGCTCGTCGCGCGGTACGCGGACATCCTTCAGCTCGGGACTCGCAACATGCAGAACTACGCGCTGCTGCAGGAGGCCGGGCGATCGGGCAAGCCGGTGCTGCTCAAGCGAGGCATGTCCTCGACGATCGAGGAGTGGCTGCTGGCCGCCGAGTACATCCTGTCCCAGGGCAACCGGGACGTGATCCTGTGCGAGCGCGGCATCCGGACGTTCGAGACGGCGACGCGCTTCACGCTGGACCTCAACGCCATTCCGCTCGCACGCGAGCTGTCGCACCTGCCGATCGTCGTCGATCCTTCGCAGGCAACGGGGCGCTGGTCGCTTGTGCGGCCGATGTCACTCGCGGCCGTGGCGGCAGGCGCACACGGCCTGATCGTGGAGGTGCACCCGACGCCCAACCAGGCGCTTTCGGACGGCGCCCAGTCGCTCGACTTCGACGCTTTCGACCTGCTGATGTCCGACCTGCGCCGGATGCTGGGTGCGATGGCCAAGCAGCTCGCCTGACACCGTGACTACTGTCGCGGTGATTGGCCTCGGCCTCATGGGCTCGTCCTTCGCTCTCGCCCTGAAGGAGGCACGCCCCGAGATCGTGATCGTGGGGAGCGACACCGACTCCATGACCCTGCGCAAGGCGCTCGACCGAGGCATCGTCGCCAGCGCGAGCGCGGACACGAGCGTGGCCGAGATGGCGGAGGTCATCGTGATCGGGGCGCCGATCCGCGCCATGCGCGCCGTCTTCACACAGCTGGCCGGCAGGACGGAAGGAAAGGTCGTGACGGACATGGCAAGCACAAAGGCCGGCGTGATGGAATGGGCGGCGGTGGCGGGCATCGACCTGGTCGGCGGCCACCCGATGTGCGGCAAGGAGACCTCGGGGATCGACGCCGCAGATGCCTCGCTGTTCAAGGACGCGCCGTGGGTGCTGACCCGCGGCGAGCCGGCCCTCGTCGACCTGGTCGAGGCCGCCGGCGCTCACGCGATGGTGATGGATGCCGAGACGCATGACCGGCTGGTCGCCGGCGTGAGCCACGCCGCGTTCCTCCTGTCGGTCGGGTACGTGCTGGCCCTTTCTCGGCGCTCTGACTGGCCCGAGGCGTCGCGGCTGGCGGCCGGCGGATTCCGTGACATGAGCCGCCTTGCGGCAGGCGACCCTGAGCTCTACGCGGGGGTTGCCCGCACGAACCGTTTGAACCTCATGGAGCAGCTCGATGCGATCACCGCCGAGCTGGCGCGGATGCGCCGGCACCTGGAGGCCGACGACGCGCGCCTGGTGGAGCTGTTCGAGGAGGCGCAGGCTGTCCGCGAGCGGTGGGGACACCAATGATCGCCACGGTCAGGCCCGCGCGAAAACTCGACGGTGAGATCCGCGTCCCCGGCGACAAGTCGATCTCGCACCGTGCGCTGATCCTCGGGTCCATAGCCTCAGGCCGGAGCCGCCTGCGCGGGCTGTCGCCCGGCGCAGACGTGCAGTCGACGGCGCGATGCGTGCAGGAGCTCGGGGCACAGTTCGACGGTTCGGTGCTGGAAGGATGCGCGATGCGGGGCCTTCACGCCGCGGGCCGCGCTCTGGATTGCGGGAACTCCGGAACGACCATGCGCCTGCTCGCCGGCCTGCTCGCGGCGCAGGACTTCGAGAGCGAGCTGACCGGCGATGAGTCGTTGTCGCGCCGGCCGATGGACCGGGTGGTGGCGCCACTATCCGAGATGGGCGCGAGAGCAAGTTGGCCCCCGCTTCGCGTGGGAGGCATGAAACCTCTGCATGGCATCAGCCACGCGATGACTGTCCCGAGCGCGCAGGTGAAATCGGCGATCCTCATCGCGGCTTTGTTCGCCAATGGACCAACCTCGGTCGTCGAGCCGGTCAAGACCAGAGATCACACGGAGGTGATGCTGCGGGCCATGGGCGCGGCAGTGGAGTCGGATGGGCTGCGCGTGCAGGTCGAACCGGCCGGCCGGCTCGAGCCACTGGACCTCGACGTCCCCGGCGACCTCAGCGCCGCCGGCTTCTGGCTCGTGGCAGCCGGGCTGATGCCGGGTTCGCGAATCCGCCTGGAGGGTGTGGGCGTCAATCCGACCAGGACCGCGTTCATCAACCTGCTGCAGGGCTGCGGGTTCCAGGTCAAGCTCTCCAAACCACGCTTCGCAGGCGGCGAGCCTGTCGCCGACCTCGAAGTCACCTCCGCCGCATCTTTACGTGCAATTCAAGTCAGCGGAGGCCAGGCGGCCGAGATGATCGACGAGCTGCCTGTGCTCGCGGTGGCGGCGACGCAGATGCCCGGACGCAGCGTGATCGCGGGGGCGGCCGAGCTGCGCGTGAAGGAGTCGAACCGCATCGAGGCGATGGAAGAAGGCCTGACGGCGATGGGCGCGGACATCACCGCAGTCGAAGATGGTTGGGTGATCAACGGGCCCCGATACCTCGAAGGTGGGCGGGTGAGCGCTCACGGCGATCACCGCGTCGCGATGGCGCTCGCGGTGGCAGGTTTGATCGCGGACGGAAGGACCGAGATCGAAGGGGCGGAGTGCGTGGAGATCTCCTACCCGGATTTCTTCGACCACCTCGAGTACCTGTGTTGAAGGTCCGCCTCGACATCGACGTCGAGCCGGATGTGCTCGAGCTGTATGAGCTCGAGGTCACAGCCCCCCGCGACGACTTCGAGCTGGAGGTCGCGCGGACGGTCCAGGTCGCAAAGTCGGGTGAGGTCGGCGCTGTGAGTCGGGCTCGCGAGCTGTACCGGCGCTTCGGCCTCGACCCGACGCGAATCCGGCCGTCGTCCGAAGCCCTCCTGCGACGGCTCAAGAAGGGCGAGCCACTGCCGCGCATCAACTCGCTCGTCGACCTGGCCAATGCGCTGTCGGTACAGCTGCAGGTCCCCGTGGGCCTCTACGACCTCGACAAGGTGAAGGGCGAGGAGCTTGTGATCCGGCTCGGCGCCAAAGGCGAGGGCTATACGGGCATCGGTAAGGAGCATGTCAACGTTGCGGGGCGCATCTGCGTCGCCGACGCGGATGGACCGTGCGGCAACCCGAGCGCAGACTCGGCGCGGACCATGATCACGACCGAGACCCAACGCGCGGCATGGATCTACTTCCTGCCCATCCGAAACGAAGACATCGATCGCACGGCCGAGTTGATCGCGGTGTTCGGCCGCGGCCTGATCCGGATGGTGGCGACGGTTTGAGCAGCGCGTCCGAGCAGGTGCTCTGCGTAAAGCGTGAGGACATTTTTCCCGACGGTGCCTGGCATGGCTTCGTGAGCCAGGACCTGGACCGTCACCAGGCGGTGATCCGCGAGCACCACATGTTCATGGCGCGCGCCGCGGTCGAGAACGACCCGACCTACCAGCAGATCATCCCCTACGTCGTGTTCCGTCACGGCGCCCTCTACTTCCTCACTCACCGGCTGAGGGCTTCGACTGAGAGGCGCCTGCGCAAGCAGTATTCACTGGGTATCGGCGGCCACATCAACCCTGGAGACCTCGAGGCCGGCGACCCGATTCTCGACGGCTTGAAGCGGGAGTGGGGTGAGGAGGTGGTCTACGACGGGCGATTCGAGGCCCAGCTGATCGGGCTGTTGAACGACGATTCCTCTCCCGTCTCCAAGGTGCATCTCGGTGTGGTATTCCTTGTAGACGGCGACTCGCCTAACATCGCGATCCGCGAGACCGACAAGCTGGCGGGCGAGCTGCTCACGCTGGAGGAGATGCGCATCTACTACCTGGGAATGGAATCGTGGTCGCAGATGGTGTACGACCGGCTCAACTCATGAAATATGTAGAGACGGGTGGCGTCCGAATCTCCGCTATCGGATTGGGCACCTGGCAGTTTGGGTCGTCGGAGTGGGGGTACGGGGCCGAGTACAACCGCGTCGAGGCAGGCAACATTGTGCGGCGCGCTCTCGAGCTGGGAATAAACCTGATCGACACTGCCGAGTTCTACGGGTTCGGACGCTCTGAGCGCATCGTCGGAAAGGCGATCCGCGACCATAGGTCGGAGGTGTTCATCGCCACCAAGATCTTTCCGATCGGCCTGGCGTTCATGACGGGATGGCGCGCGCGCCGGAGCGCGCGGCGTCTCGGCGTCGACCGCATCGACCTCTACCAGCTTCACTGGCCGAGTCCGCTGTTCCCGCCTCGCGCCACCATGCCGCGCATGGCTCGTCTCATCGAGGAGGGCCTGGTGGCGCACGTGGGCGTCAGCAATCACGACTTGCGGGAGTGGCAGCAGGCAGAGGAAGCGTTGGGGCGTCCGGTTCTCTCCAACCAAGTCCTGTTCAACCTGGTCGACCGCAGGCCGGAGCGCGAGCTTCTGCCGTGGGCGCAGCAGAACGGAAGGGTGATCATCGCGTACAGCCCGCTCGGGCAGGGATTGCTTTCGGGCAAGTATCAGGATTCGACGCCAACCAACCTGGTGAGGCGCAGGCGGGGCAGCTTCAGCACCGCAAACCGCGCTCGCCTCGCGCCGCTGATCGCTGCCCTACGCGAGATTGGGAGCCGCCATGGCGCTACACCCGCGCAGATTTCCCTCGCGTGGCTCATCCGCAAACCCAACGTCGTCGCCATCCCCGGAGCGTCCAGCGTGCGCCAGCTGGAGGAGAACGCCGCGGCGAGCGAGGTGGTGCTGTCGGACGAAGAGTCTGCCCGCCTGGATAGTCTCAGCGCATGACTGAGGGGTCCCCGCGAACTCACGGCGAAGCCTCTGAGTTCGTGGGTTCCAAACTTCGCTCGGTCGAGATGCGCCGCATCCGCCTGTCGCTTGTAGCGCCCTTCGAGACGTCGTTCGGCGTCCAGACGGAGCGCGACATCCTGCTGTTGAAGGCGATCACCTCGGACGGTGAGGGTTGGGGCGAGTGCGTGGCGGGCGAGGAGCCGACCTATTCGAGCGAATATGTGGACGGGTGCCAGCACGTTCTGATCCATCACCTGCTGCCCCGGCTGCTGGGCCAGGCGCGCATCGAGGCGGAGGACGTGGGGCGGCTCCTGCGGCCGGTTCACGGTCATCAAATGGCGAAGGCGGCGATCGAGATGGCGATTCTCGACGCGCAGCTGCGCGCGCGAGGCGAATCGTTCGGCAAGTATTTCGGCGCGGTCCGCGAGGCCGTCGATAGCGGCGTCTCGGTCGGCATCCACAGGACGATCCCGGAGCTGCTGGAGACGGTGGGGGACTACATCGAAAAGGGCTACCGGCGGATCAAGCTGAAGATCAAGCCCGGCTGGGACGTCGAGCCGGTGCGGGCTGTGCGGGAGCGATTCGGCAACGTGCCGCTTCAGGTGGACGCCAACACCGCTTACACGCTGTCGCACGCGGACCATCTCGCACAGCTGGACGAATTCGACCTGCTGCTGATCGAGCAGCCGCTCCCTGAGGAGCAGGTGCTCGCTCATGCGGAGCTTGCGAAGCTGGTCCGCACCCCGATCTGCCTGGACGAGTCGATCACCTCGGCGCAGGCTGCGGCGGACGCCATCCAGCTCGGAGCCTGCCGCATCATCAACATCAAGCCGGGCCGCGTGGGTGGCTACCTCGAGGCGCGCCGCATCCACGACCTCTGCGCCGAGCACGGGCTGCCGGTGTGGATGGGAGGGATGCTGGAGACAGGAATCGGGCGCGCCGGCAACGTGGCGATGGCGGCGATGCCGAACTTCAGCCTACCCGGCGACACCTCCGCTTCCGACCGCTACTACCACCGCGACATCACGGCGCCTTTCGTCCTGCACGACGGCCGGCTGGACGTGCCGGGCGGACCGGGGCTTGGCGTCGAGGTCGACGTCGAGTTCCTCGACTCCATCACGCACTGGCGGCTGACGGTCGGCGCTTAGCCGATCCTCGAGCGCAGGCGTGCCGGCGCCTGGGTTGCAAGCAGGTCGGTCATCGGCATCGCCTGTGCCGCATGGCCGAGCCTCGCGACTCCGAGCTGGTCCTCGATCGTCGCCAGCAGCGAGTAGTGGTCGTACGGCTTCGCGCTGCGGTGCACGAGGGGGTTGGGTCGGATAAAGAGCGTCAGCACCGAGTTGGCGCTGTCTTCGCCCTCGTCCCACGTGATTACAAGCAGGCCGTTGTCCTGCCAGGCGTTCGAGTTGAGGATGGCCGGCACCGTCTGGGAGAGCCACGCGTCGGCGACCGAGCTGGAGCAGTCGTGGCCGTCGTGGCAGAGGTCCGGCGTGATCCACGCGAACTGAGGTGTGTTGCCGGACAGGTCGGGCGCGAACTGCGTGAACGGGACGACCTGCGGCGGGCACGTGCTGCCGTAGTACGCGAACGGGTTGTGCTTCAAGGCATAGGGATAAGGGCTGTGGAAGCAGCCGTTGCTCATGCCCTCCATGTAAGCGCGCCAGTCGATCCCCGCGTTGGTCAGCTGTGTGCCGAGGCCGCCGGCGGGGAGTGCGTGGAACCCGTCGTCGGCGATCCCCCAGGTGGTGCCCGAAGTGAGGGCGAGGTAGTTGGGCAGGCTCGGGTGAGAGATGCCGTGGTAGTTGGTCGCGATCGCGTACTGCGCGGCCAGCTGGGCGACGTAGCCGCTGGAGATGGCCTGGCTGTAGCTG
The DNA here is from genome assembly GCA_003151935.1 of Candidatus Dormiibacterota bacterium. Classification (GTDB taxonomy): domain Bacteria; phylum Chloroflexota; class Dormibacteria; order Dormibacterales; family Dormibacteraceae; genus Palsa-870. Next base: position 19,630 of record PLYZ01000026.1, read on the forward strand.
CGGTTCTCCATGACGATCAGGAAGACGTGGGCCGGCGCCGCGGCTGGTGATGGGTCAGGAGTGGGGCTGGCGGCTGCCTGGGTGGGGCCGGTAACCGGGACGGTGTGCATCGGCGGAGCCTGGGCTGTGGCCTTGGGCGCGCAGGCGGCGAGAACGAAGGCGGACATGACGAGGGCAACAGCCAAACGCATCCCGCAAGAGCCTACGATCCACGCGCCTTGCGGTTGCTCAGAGGTTCCTGGGAGCTCGTGGTGCGGCCCGGGCGCGGAGGGCGTGTCACCTCGCTACGGCTGGATGGCGAGGAGCTGCTCGACCAGGGGATCGGGATCGACAACCCGCATGCTCTCGGTTTCGTCGAGGGTGGGGCGTGGGGGTGGGACGAGATGGTGCCGACCGTGGACGCCACGGAATCGCTGCCGGATCACGGGGAGGCGTGGCGGCTGCCGTGGGAGGTGGGGGCGAAGACCCGTAGCTCGGTGGTCATGCGCTGCATTGGACGTGTGGTGCCATGGGAGCTGTCGCGGCGGATCGAGCTGGATGGGGAAGGTGTTCGCGTCTCGTACACGTATACGAATCGCGGGATTGAGGCTCATCACGCCTACTGGTGCGCGCATCCACTCTTCAGGTTCGAGAGCGGGATGGTGATCGGGGTTCCGGGCGGCGTGGCGCTTGCGCAGCTTGCTGATGGGACCAGCACGAAGGCTTTTCTGCCGCCCGGTTCGATCGATCGGGTGCGGCTGGGGTGGCGGTCGGGTGCCGCGATCGAGCTGGCGTGGGACGCGAGGGTGACGCCCTACGTTGGGATTTGGGTGTGCAACGGGGACCTGGGCGGGTACCGCCAGGTCGCGGTTGAGCCGGCGACGGGCGGGAACGACCGGCCGGACCTGGATGCACCGGCGCCCTTGCTCGGGCCGGGTGAGAGGTTGGAGTGGTGGTTGGAGGTTCGGGACGCGAGGTGAGGGGAGGACGCTTAGAAAAAGGACTGTGAAGGGGGTGTGGGGGGTCGCTTGGGTGGTTGGAGGTGGGTGGTTGGAAGGGGCTAGGAAGAGGGTATTGTGGTCGGGTTGGTGGGCGGAGGATCGCTTGAGGAAAGGAGTGTTTTTCTGCCATTTTCACGATCAAAGCTATTGACAGGCGAACGTTTGTTTGGTAGCCTGTTTCTATGCTCGCGACACAAGACGTCTGCCGTCCGAGTGACGCCGAGGTCGGTCCCGAGCTCAGGCAAATCCTCCATGAGAAGGACCTGCTCGAGCTTCGTGCAGCCCGCGTTGCGGCTCGCTTCGCCAGCACAGATGAGTACGACGAGCAGGGCTTCGCCTCTCCGATCGACTGGATCCGCTTCAACTGCCACCAGACGAGCACTGCCGCCGCCGATCTGATCGCGGTCGGTAAGAAGCTGGAGATGGTGCCGGAAAGCGCCCAGGCGGTTTCCAGGGGTGAGATCGGCTTTGCGCATCTGAAGGCGATGGTCCGGACGGCGAATGCAGTGGGCGCCAAATTCGATGAGGCTTTGCTGCTCGCCAAAGCGCGGGAGAACTCCCCGGGCAAGTTCTATTACCTCTGCAACCACTACCGACACTCGGCCGACCGCAAGGGCTTTGAGGCTGAGCAGGCGGACCTGGTGGAGAACCGAAAGCTCTGGATCAGCACCGGCGAGGACGGTGCGGTCCTGATCAGCGGAGTCTTCGATCCGGTCGGTGGCGCCGCGATTCGGACGGCGCTAGAGCCGCTGGCTCGTAGGTCAGGCGCCCATGACGACCGCAGCCGGGAGAAGCGGTTCGCGGATGCCGCAGTCGATCTCGCTACCCACGCTCTGGACAGCGGGCTGATCCCGCAGCAGGGATCGCAGCGGACTCACCTCCAGGTCACCACCTCGCTCGAGACTCTGCTCGGCTTGCCTGGCGCGCCGGCGGCCGACCTTGAGTTCTCGCCGCTTCCCATCTCCTCCAAGACGGTCGAGCGGCTGGCCTGCGATTGCTCCGTCACCCGCATCCTGCTCGACTCGGAGTCCACGGTTATTGATGTCGGGCGGGCCAAGCGGACGATCTCTGGGCCGGCGCGCAAGGCGCTCAACGTGCGCGACCGGGGCTGCGTGTGGACGGGCTGTGAGCGGCCCGCGAGCTGGACCTCTGGGCACCATTTGAAACACTGGATTCACGGCGGAACGAATGAGCCATCCAACCTTGCCTTGCTCTGCTACCGGCATCACTGGATGGTGCATGAGGGCCACTGGCAGATAGTTCGCGGCGAGGACGGCCGCATTGTGACCATCCCGCCGACGGTTACGTTTGGGGCGCCGGCGCGCGGACCGGACTAACTACACAAAGCTCCCGTCCTAAACTGAGGCCGTGTCCAAGCTTCTCGGGATGCGCTGCCGCGAGTGCGGCGCGGAATATGAGCTGGCCGCGACGCATGTCTGCGAGATGTGCTTCGGGCCGCTTGACGTGGTTTACGACCAGGCGGCGCTGAAGAAGGTGGTCAGCCGGGACCGGATCGAGAAGGGGCCCAAGTCGATGTGGCGTTACCGCGACCTGCTGCCGGTCGAGGACTCGGCGCCGCTGGTGACGCTCGGCGAAGGCATGACGCCGCTCGTGAAGGCGGACCGGCTCGGGGCCGAGCTCGGGCTGCGGAACCTCTACCTGAAAAACGACAGCATGAACCCGACCAACTCATTCAAGGACCGGGTGGTGTCGGTCGCGATCAGCTGGGCGCGGTCCAACGGGTTCGAGACCATCGCGTGTGCGTCCACCGGAAACCTCGCCAATGCAGTCGCCGCCTATGCTGCCCGAGCAGGCCTGGAATGCTTCGTGTTCATCCCGGTGGACCTCGAGCCGGCGAAGGTCGTGAGCATCGGCGTCTTCGACCCCAACGTGGTCGCCGTTCGAGGGAACTACGACGAGGTCAATCGCTTGTGCAGCCAGCTCGTCGAGTCGACCCCCTGGGCTTTCTGCAACATCAACATCAGGCCGTTCTATGCGGAAGGCTCCAAGACCTTGACGTTCGAGACCGCGGAGCAGCTGGGCTGGAAGCTTCCGGACGAGATCATCATCCCGATCGCCAGCGGCTGCCAGTTCGTTCGCCACCGACAGGCCGCGAGGGAGCTCGTGGAGTACGGTTTGGTCCGCGAAGACCGTGTCCCGAAGTTCACCGGCGCGCAGGCGCTCGGCTGCGCCCCGGTCTACAACGCATTCAAGTCGGACACGCCGGAGAGGGTGCTGCCGGTCAAACCGAATACGATCGCTCGCTCGATCGCGATCGGAAACCCGTCTGACGGCATGTACGTGAACCGGATCGCGCTGGAGACTGGCGGAGTGGTCGAAGCTGTGACGGAGGAGGAAATCGTCGACGGCATCCGGCTCCTCGCGCGGACGGAGGGCATCTTCACCGAGACCGCCGGCGGGGTCACGATCGGCGTGCTGGCCAAGCTGGCTAGGGCGGGGCGGTGGAATGGCGACGAGGTCGTGGTCGCTTACATCACCGGGCATGGCCTCAAGACGGCCGACGTGCTGGCCTCGGCCAACGGCCACTCGCGGCGCGTGGAAATAGAACCCACGCTAAAGTCGTTCCGCGAAGTGGTGAAAATCTAAATGCCGCAATTTCGAATCCCCGGTCCGCTGCGCCGCCTGTCGGATGGTCAGACCACGGTCGACGTCGAGGCGACCGACCTTGCCAACGCCATCGATGCGTTGGACGCGCGCTATCCCGGCTTCAGGGACCGCCTGCTCGATGAAAAGGGTGAGCTTCGTCAGTTCGTCAACGTGTACCTGAACGACGAGGACGTCCGGCTCGGTGCGGGGCTGAGGGCGAAGGTTCACGAGAAGGACGAGATCTCGATCGTGCCGGCAGTGGCCGGGGGTCGCCGCCGGGCTTAGACTCCGCTCTATGGGGCGGAGGCGGTTGAAGCTGATCTTCGGTGCGGCCATGGTCAAAGAGCCGGTGATCTACCAGCTGGGCAAGCAGTTCGCCCTGGTGACCAACATCCGGCGGGCCGATGTGACGCGCGACCAGGGCTGGGTGCTCCTGGAGATCACAGGAGAGGCCGAAGAGCTGGATCGCGGAGTGGCCTACCTGGAATCGAGAGGGGTCAAAGTCGAGCCGGCTGAAGGAGACCTGGTCGAATAGGGCTTAGCGCCTTCGGATCAGGAGGCGCACGCCAGGCAGCGGCTTCGTCCTTGGCGGCAGGGCCGCGATGAGCTCCAGAAGGCGCGGCCCGACTCGACCATCCACCACACGACCGGCGCCAGGTCGAGGACGAGCACCACCACGTAGATCCAGGAAGGGTCGGGATGGTGCTCTCGAAATAGGTCGCGTTCGACTGCACGAATCTCGATGCGCCCAACGCGAAGCACGCCTTGGCTTGCAGCGAGGCGAACGCATTCTGGCCCTTGGCGGCGACGACCAAGTCGCGATGGTCGTCATCGGCCTCGACCTGAAAGGTCACCAGCTCTCCGTCCGACGTGAGCATGGCGTAGACGGCGAGCAAATACTCTCCGATACGACCGGCCTGGACGTCGCTGATCTTCACGGGTTGGGAGCTTAGCCTCAATTAAGATTGCCGCCGGGATGAAGGGCAGCGTGGACGTTGCGATCATTGGCGCGGGGCAGGCCGGGCTTGCCACCAGCTGGTATCTCACGCAGGCCAGGATCGATCACGTGGTGCTCGAGGCCGGGCGCGTGGCCGAGACCTGGCGCTCGCGGCGCTGGGACTCCTTCTGCCTGGTCACCCCAAACTGGACCGTCCAGATGCCTGGCGCGAAATACGCCGGGCCTGACCCGGATGGGTTCATGTCCCTGGCGGAGCTCGTGGATTACTTCCATTCGTATGCGACCTCTTTGGACGCGCCCGTGGAGGAAAACAGCGCTATCACGGCGCTCGAGACGGACGACGACGGCTTTCTGATCTCGCTGGGGTCGCGAAAGCTGAAAGCTCGCACCGTGGTGGTGGCGACCGGTGCCTACCAGCGCCCGCATCGCCCGAGCGGGACCGAAGCCCTTCCGAGCGACGTCGTGCAGCTCTTCGCGGAGGAGTACACAAACCCGGCCGCCCTGCCCCCGGGTGCGGTTCTCATCGTGGGGAGCGGCCAGACCGGTTGCCAGCTGGCGGAGGAAATTCACGAATCGGGCCGCAAGGTGTTCCTCGCGTGCGGCCGTTGCGTGTGGGTGCCACGCCGCCTGCAAGGTCACGACATCGTGTGGTGGATGGTCGAGTCGGGCTACATGGACCGCGGTCCAGAGAAGCTTCCCTCGCCGTTGGCCAGGCTGCTCGGTAACCCACAAGCCACCGGGCATCACGGCGGCCGAGACCTGAATTTCCGCGTGCTCCACGACATGGGCGTCGAACTGCTTGGGAGGTACATCGGAGCCGAGGGTTCCAGACTCAGCTTCGCCGACGACCTCGCCGCCAGCGTGGACTTTGGCGATGCGAGGCTGGTCGACCTGTTGAAGTACATCGAGGCCTCCTGCACGGCCAATGGAACCTCACCGCCAACTCTGGAGATGCCTCCGCCGCTTCGAATCAAGACTCGTACCGAGGTGGACATCGCCCACGATGGAATCGGAACTGTGATCTGGACGAGCGGCTACCGGCCGGACTATGGGTGGGTGAAGCTCCCGGTCTTCGACGGCATGGGCTTTCCCGTCCAGACGGACGGCCGGACCAGCGTGCCAGGCTTGTACTTCATGGGCGTGCACTGGATGCGCAAGAACAAGTCATCGATCCTCTATGGCGTCGGCGAGGACGCCGAGGTCGTCGCGCGGCACATCGTCGAGGCCCGCTGATGAGGGTTGCCGTTGCGATGTCCGGTGGCGTCGATTCCTCCGTGGCCGCCGCGCTGCTGCAGGCCCAGGGCCACGAGGTGATCGGCGTCACGCTCCAGCAGTGGCCCCGCGACGACTCCGAGGAAGCCTCGCGGCACGGCGGGTGCTGCTCGCTCAATGCCGTCGAGGACGCGCGGCGCGTCTCCTCGATGCTCGGCATTCCTTATTACTGCTGGAACCTAGAGAAGGAGTTCGGCGAACGGGTCATCGAGCCGTTTCACCGCGACTACCTCGAGGGCCGCACCCCGAACCCATGCGTGCGCTGCAACGCCTTCGTGCGCTTCGATCTCATGCTCGGACGCGTGCTCGCGCTCGGGTTCGATCGCCTGGCAACCGGCCACTACGCGCGCATCGTCCACGGGACTGAGGGGCATGAGCTTCACACCGCCGCGGACGTGGCCAAGGACCAGTCCTACATGCTCTACCACCTCGACCGCGAGCGCCTCGGTCGAATCCTCTTTCCGCTCGGCGGAATGACCAAGCCTGAGGTGCGCGAGCATGCCCGCGAGTTTGGCCTCCCGGTCGCGAACAAGGCGGAGAGCCAGGAGATCTGCTTCGTGCCGCGAGGCGAGACTGCGCGCTACCTCTCTGAAAGGCTGCCCGTCCACGCCGGTGCAGTCGTCGATTCGAGCGGGCGCGAGCTCGGCACTCACCGTGGCACGGCGCTGTACACCGTGGGTCAGCGCAGCGGTTTCGGCGACCTTGCCGAAGCCGGACCCTGGTATGTGCTCCGCGTCGACGCTCCCGCCAACCGGCTGGTCGTTGGCCGCAAGGAGGAGCTCGGCGTGCGCGAGATCGAGCTGCGGGACATGAGCTTCGTCGACGGGTCGGTTCCCGGGCCGGTGAGGTGCGAGGCGAGGCTTCGCTACCATGCGCCGGCGATCCCAGGCGAGTACCGCTCGGGGCGCCTGTCGCTGGACGAGCCGTTCCTCGGCGCCGCGCCCGGCCAGGCCGCTGTGCTCTACGCGGGCAGCCGCGTCCTCGGCGGGGGGATCATCGCCGCCGCATCGTGAGCGGCAGTCCGGATCTCGTCCTCGCGGCGCTTCACTGGGTCGAGTACATCGGCCTCCTGGGCGGAATCGGTTCGTTCGTCATCCGGCGCCTGGCGCGCAACCGTCCCGCGATCATGTGGGCGCGCTTTCCTCCCATGCACATCGCGCTCGGGGCTGCTTTCGCAGGCGGCCTGGCCTTGGTCACGGTCGAAGGAATCCACGCAGGAGCATTGCCCGGATGGGAGTTGCTGGCCCGTGTCGCCTCCGAAGGCCTGGCGTTTGCCTTTTGTGTCCGAGGTGTCGGCTACGTCGCGCCGATGGTTGTCGTTGCCACCCTGTTGCTTCCGCTCGCCGGCCACGCGGCCTCCGTTGGAGCCGGTGCGGAGTTTGGGGATGCGATCCACGTTCTCTCAGCGGGCATGTGGGCCGGCGGCATCCTCGCCCTCGCCACGCTGCATCCTCCCGACGGCTGGCGCGGGCCTGAGGCCCGAGCCCTCCTCGATCGCTTTGGGGGTGTCGCCCTGATCGCGTTCGCGATCACCGCGCTGACAGGGGTGCTGCGAGCCAGCGACCAGCTCCACGACGTCAGCGGGCTGTGGACGACGTCCTACGGGGTCGTGCTTGCGCTGAAGTCGATCGGGGTTGGCATCATGCTCGTGCTCTCGGCCGTGGCGTGGCGCCGTGGGGTCCCGCTGGCCCGCGCCGAGGCGGCGCTGGCCGTGCTGGTCGTGGCGGCCACCGCGATCCTGGCCAGTTTTCCCAGTCCAGCCTAGAATCCGGGGATGGCCACAGTTCGCGAGGTCATGAAGACCACGCTGTATTCGGTGGACCCCTCGACCACGGTGGGCGAGGCGATCTCGCTGATGGCTCGGAACCGGATCGGCTCGGCACTGATCATGGAAGGCGGCAAGCTCATCGGCATCTTCACTGAGCGCGACACGGTGCGGGCGATCTCCCAATCGCACGACGCGCCAGATCACGAGATCTCGTCGTGGATGACGCGCGACCCGACGACCGTGAGCCCGGACATCGAGGTCGATGCGGCGATGAAGACGATGCTCGACAGCGGGTTCCGTCACCTGCCGGTGGCGGAGGGGGGAGAGGTGATCGGCATGGTTTCCATGCGCGATCTGGCAGCAGTACAGCAGTAGCCCCGCGGTAAACTACGCAGTTCCCGCCCCTCGGTAGTTTCGTGCGCCCAAAAGAGAAAGGCGCGAAGGAAGTTCAACCGCTTTGGGTCTGCTGGCGCTGAGGCGCTACCTCCCGTACCTACGGCCGTACGCCGGGCTCGTCGCCGTCTTCGGGCTGGCGCAGCTCGGCAGCCTTGCCACGGCGGCTTCGATCCCGAAGATCATCCAGTACATCATCGACGGGCCGGTCACCCATCACCAGCTTGGTCAGCTGGAGCAGATGGCGGGCCTTCTGGTGCTGATCGGCCTGCTGGAGTTCGTGTTCATCTTTGTGCGGCGCAACTACTCCGGCGTCGTCTCGCTACGAATGGAGACCGACCTTCGTGACGACTTCTACGCACACCTGCAGTCGCTGCAGGTGTCTTTCCACGACAACTGGCAATCGGGACAGCTGCTGTCGCGCGCGGTGTCCGACATCGGCACGGTCCGCCGCTTCGTGAGCTTCGGCCTGATCTGGTTCCTACAAACGATCGTCACGTTCGCGGTCGTCTTCGTCCTGATGATGGGGCTGGACTGGAAGCTGGCGATCGTCGTGACCCTGTGCATGCTGCCCATCGCGTACTTCAGCAACAAGTTCCACGAGAAGTACAGGCCGATCGCCCGCCGGCTGCAGGACCAGCAAGGCGATCTCACGACGATCATCGAGGAGATGGCCACCGGCGTGCGCATCATCAAAGCCTTCGGTCGCATGCCGCTCATGCAGAAGCGCTTCGAGGACCAGGCGAGCCTGCTGCGAGCCACCAGCCTCCAGGGAATCTCCGCGCGTGCGCTGCTGTGGACGCAGCTCAACTTCCTTCCGAACCTGTCGCTCGTCGCGGTCCTGCTGCTGGGCGGGTACGACGTGGTGCACGGGACGCTGACCATCGGCGGTCTGATCGCGTTCATGAACTACGTGTTCATGCTCACGTGGCCGATGGACGCGATCGGGTGGGTGCTGTCGATGAGCGAGGAATGCCAGACCGCTTCGCAGCGGCTGAACGAGGTGCTCGACTCGCGTCCCGAGATCGCCGATCGCCCCGGCGCGCGCGCCCTCGAGCGCTGCCGCGGACACATCGAGTTTCGGGGCGTCGGCTTCAAGTACCCGAAGTCGGATGACTGGATCGTGCGCGGCCTCAACCTGGTCATCCAGCCGGGCGAGACGGTCGGCATCGTCGGCCGCACCGGGAGCGGCAAGACCACACTTGCCTACCTCTTGCCGCGGATCTACGACGTCGACGAGGGCTCGGTGCTGCTCGACGGCATCGACGTGCGCGACCTGCAGCTGCGTTCGCTGCGCTCACACATCGGCGTCGCGTTCGAAGACCCGATCCTCTTCTCGGCCTCGGTCCACGAGAACCTCGTCATGGGCCGGCCGGTCGTCTCGGACGAGGAGCTGAAGCGGGCGATCGAGGTCGCGCGCGCGGGATTCGTCTGGGACCTGCCATGGGGCCTCGAGACTCGCGTGGGCGAGCAGGGTTACACGCTTTCCGGCGGGCAGCGCCAGCGGCTCGCGCTGGCCCGGGCCGTGCTCGGCGGACCGCCCGTGCTGGTGCTCGACGACCCGCTTTCGTCGGTGGACGTGCACACAGAAGCCTTGATCGAGGAATCGCTGGCCCGAGTGCTCGAAGGCGTGACCGGGCTGCTGGTCGTGCACCGGCCTTCGACCCTGGCGCTCGCAGATCGCGTCGCGCTGCTCGACGGCGGAAGGATCACCGCCGAGGGAACACACACCGACCTGATGAAGTCCAACGACCTCTACAGGGCGCTGCTCTCTCAGGAGTACGAGACAAGTCCTGAGGAGGTGCCGGCTTGAGCGTCATCGCCCCCGCGGACCGGTGGCGCGGCGTCGCCTCCGAGGAGATCGACGAGTTCTCCGCGAGCGTCGCTGGCCTGCTTCGCCGGCGCAGCCGGCGGCTGCTCGCAGAGCTTGCGCGGCCGTATCGGTGGCAGATCGCACTCGCAGGACTCCTCATCGTCGTGCGGTCGGCAGCCTACCTCGCGCTGCCATACCTGGTGGGTCTTGGAATCGACAAGGGCATCCGCCCCGGCGGCAGCGGCAACCTGACGACGCTCGAGGAGATTGTCTCCGTGCTGCTGCTCGCGCTCGTGGTGAACGCGGCCGCCAACTATGCGTTCCTGCGCCTGTCCGGCAAGATCGGCGCAGACGTCCTGTTCGATCTCCGAAGGACTCTCTTCGCCCACGTGCAGGCGCTCTCGCTTTCGTTCTACGAGCGGTACACGTCGGGGCGCATCATCTCGCGCCTCACCTCTGACATCGACGCCCTCAACGAGCTGCTGGCCACGGGCCTTACGTCGGTGATCACGTCGCTGATCTCGGTGGTGGCAATCACCGTGATCCTGCTGCGCCTCGACGCGCGCCTGGGCGTGGTCACGCTCATCGCGATGCCGCTGGTGCTCGCGATGACGTGGTGGTTCCGGAGCAACTCGGCCCGCTCATATCGAGCCGTGCGGCGCGCGATCGTGCTCGTGATCGTGCACTACGTCGAGTCGCTGGGCGGGATCAGGGCGGTGCATGCATTCCGGCGTGAGGCTCGCAACCAGGAGATCTTCGAAGACGTCAACGCCCGCTACCGGGACGCCAACATCTGGTCGAACCGCCTGGCGTCGACGTTCGGGCCGGCGATCAACCTTCTGGGCCGCCTCACGACGACTTCCGCGCTCCTGTTCGGCGGCTACCTCGTCGTGCAGGGACAGCTGACGCTGGGCGTACTGACCGCCTTCGTCCTCTATCTGCGCCAGTTCTTCGAGCCGATGCAGGACCTGTCGCAGTTCTACAACGTGTTCCAGGCGGCCGGGGCGGCGCTGGAAAAGCTCGCGGGAGTGATCGAGGAGACGCCCACCGTGCCGGAGCCCGTTTCGCCCGCGAGCATGGGCGAGGTCAAGGGCGCGATCGCCTTCGAGGGGGTCACCTTCGCCTATCGCGACAAAGCGGTGCTGCACGACGTCGACCTGAAAATCCCGGCCGGGCAGATCGTAGCGGTGGTGGGCGAGACGGGTGCGGGCAAGACCACGATGGCGCGCCTGATGGCGCGGTTCTACGACCCGACGGTGGGCCGCCTGACGCTCGACGGCGTCGACCTCCGCTCGATCGCCGTGGGCGACCTGCGCCGGGCCATCGCGATGGTGACGCAGGAGACATTTCTGTTCTCCGGGACGGTCGGGGAGAACCTGATGTTCGGCCGGCCCGATGCGACGCGGGAGGAGATGATCGCGGCCGCGCGCGCCATCGGCGCCGACGGTTTCATCAGCGCCATGCCCAACGGGTACGAGACCGACGTGAGACGCCGCGGGGTGCGCCTTTCGTCAGGGCAGCGGCAGCTGGTCGCTTTCGCCCGGGCGTTCCTGGCCGACCCACGGGTGCTGATCCTCGACGAGGCGACATCCTCGCTGGACCTGCCCTCGGAACGCCTCGTCCAGCGCGCGCTGCGGACGTTGCTGCGCGGCCGGACCGCGGTGATCATCGCCCACCGCCTCTCCACGGTGGATATCGCGGATCGGGTGCTGGTCGTCGACGACGGTCGGGTGGTGGAGGACGGCGCGCCGTCAGACCTGCGCCAGCGAAGCGGTCGGTACGGGCTGCTGCACCGCCAATGGGTGGAATCTCTGGCCTAGCGGCGCGATTCTTCGCCAGTCGCGCACAGTTGGTCACATTCACGGCGATGCATAGCGCCATTAGGGCCCAGTTGGTCGAATGCCACCGTATCTATCGCGCGGTGGTTGTGTCCAGGTAGAAGCGGCGCCAGCCCACCTGCTCGAACCCTAGCCCCGCGAGGATCGGGGCTGACATGTCGCCGCCCCATACCGTGAGGCCACTCACACCCGCTCTGCGGGCGATGTCCAGGCGGGCCGCGACGAGGGCGCGGTAGATCCCTCGACCGCGGAACTTTGGGCGGACCGAGCCCCCCTGCAGGATCGCGCCCGACGGCGGGTACACGCTCATTCCGGACGCGCCCGCCGGCTCGCCGTTCACCGTCGCGAGGAGCAGGTGCCGGTTGCCGGCCGCGCGGAAGTTGAGGCGGCGGCGGTCCTGCATCGCGATGAAATCGGCTGCGCCCGTGGGCAGGTCGGCCTCGAATGCTTCAGCTGCCGCCCCGTCCGCCATCCGGAACGTCTCCAGGTCCACCAGAGCGTCGCGGATCTCCAGCCCTTCGATCGCCGGAGCCTCCACGATCGCGTCGATGGGCATCACCATCACCTGCGACTTGGCCCCGTGCGGATCCGGGTGGACACCGTGCTGGGCCAGGATCTCCGCGAAGTTGGCCGGCTCGGCCTCCGGATCGAGCGTCCACATGAAAGGAAGGTGTCGTGCGGCAAAGATGCCGCGCGCCTCGCGGATGACTTCGGCGGCTTCACCAGCCCGGCATCTGATCCACGAGGCGTTGTTCGGACCGGCAATCGGGAAGTCCGGCTGGATCGTCACCCGGTACCGGGGCGTGTCGATGATCTCAATCCCGGGCGACGCCTCCGGGCGGTGGCGGTTGGCGAAGTCTATGAGCGCCTGCGATACTGCCGGCATGGCTGCATTGTCGCGCTCGCTCGGCCGGTGGGATCCGCTGAGGGTTGCCGTGGCCGCGCTCGGCCTGGCATTGCTACTGCTGCTGGCGGCTTATGGGATCAGCTTGACGGTTGCTAAAGTGACTCCAGGCGCCGTCGTCTCGGCGGTCGCGCTGGTCGGGATCGCAGGTTCCGGGCTCCTGTATGCTTGGCGCCCTGCAGCCGGCGGCATCGCCGATTAGCCGGTAAATCCCCTCTCAGCAACCACGGAGTGCCGATGGACTCCCTCCACGCGATTGGCTTCTACGTGTCCGCCGCGGTCTCGCTCGGTGGCGGGCTCCTGGTGGCATTTCTGCCTACGCGCGCCTTGCGAGGGCTGGCGGTGGCGATCTCGGGACTGGGAATCGTCGGGCTCTACGCATCCCTCTCAGCGGACTTTGCCGGGCTGGTCGCGCTCGTCTGCTACGCGGGCTGCACCCTGCTCCTGGCCGCGCCGCAGTACCGGGCCATGGATGCGCCGGTGGGCATGCTTTGGCGCCAGACCGGGGCGATCGCGGCGGCGGGCCTGTTCGCAGTCCTGGCCTACGCCGCGTTTCGGGGCGGCTTCGCGCACGCGACCTTCAAGGGCGGCGAGATCGGCAGCGCCGCGATCGGCAGCTTCCTTTTTGCTCATGACGCCCTGGCGGCCGAGGCGGTAGGCGCCCTGGTGCTCGTCGCGCTCGTGGGCGCGACCGCGGCGTGGCGCGTGCGGGAGCGCGGCCGGTGAGCGTCGGGCTCGTGGCCGTCCTGTTCGTGGCGGCGGCGCTGGTCGCGGTGGGCGCTTTCGTCGCCAGCTGGAAGAGGGACCTGTCGGCGGCCCTCGCCGGCCTACCCCTGATGTTCGGCGGGGCCGGTGTCGCCTTCGCCGGCGCGGCGAGATTCTCGGCTGCGGGCGACCCGAAGATCTTCGGCCAGGGAGTGGCGGCCCTGCTCGCGGTGGCCGTGCTGGCGCTGGTCGCGCTCGGAGTAGGAATCGCAGGGCGGGGGACCTCGCGCTGAGCCTCCTGCTCACCGTCGCGAACATCGCCGCCGCGGCATCCGGCTCGGCCTCCGGATCGCGCCCGTCACCCGGGTTCACCTTCGACCCCGCAACCACGCTGGCGTGGGCGGTGCCCCTCATCGTCATGGCTCCCTTCATCGCCTTCCTCGTGGCGCTTTCGAGCGTGCGCACGCGCCGGTCGTCGGCGAACCTCGCGATGTTCGGCGCGGTCACCACGCTGCTCGCGACCCTGCTCGTCGGCTGGGGGCTGGCGAAAAGGAGCACGCCCTTCCTCGCCACCTACTCGTACATCAACCTGCCGGTCGCATTTAGCGGGCCACCGAACTTCCAGGGCTTCGCGGTCGACATCGTGCTGCGCGTCGACCACGTCACGGTCGTAGCGCTGATGGTGGTGGAGCTCTGCATCATCGGAGCCCTGGCGTGGCACCAGGTGATGGGGCGGGCGGAGCCCGGCGCGGCGCGCTTCAACGCACTGATCAGCGTTCTGCTGTTCGGCTCCACAGGCGTGCTCGTCAGCTGGGACCTCGCTGAGCTGCTGACGTTCTGGGGACTCGCCGCAACCGCCACCTACCTCCTGCTGGCACACCGCTGGGCAATGGACGAAGCCGCGGTGCGCGCCAGGGTCGCGCTCGCGCTCCCGTTCGTCACCGACCTTTCGCTGCTCTGCGGGGTTGCGTGGCTCTACGCGCGCTACGGCCTGAACAACCTGACCACGCTCGTGCCGGTCCTTCACACGAACCCGGGATGGACCGTGCGGTCGCTGGTGGTCGCCTCGATCCTGCTGTTTGTCGGAGTGGCCGGCCGCATGGCGTTGTGGCCGCTTCAGTCATGGGTGACGCGGACATCGGTGACCGCGCCGCCTGCCGCTTCGGCGGTGGTTCAGGCGGTGTGGTCCGTATTGGCGATCGTCGTGCTGTACCGGCTCATGCCGATCGTCGCGGCCTCCAACACGCAGACCTTGCAGGGCCTCGTCTATGCGTGCGGGGTCGCGGCCATTGCCGCTCCGCTGCTCTCACTGGTCGGCAACGAGCCGCGTCGCATCGTCGCCCTGCTCGGCTCCGGTGCGACCGCGATCGGCGCCGCCGTCGTGATCCACGGCTTCCAGGTGCAAAACGCGACGTTTGCCATCGCGGGGGTGGCCTGCGTGTTTGCGGTGGCGCCCGCACGTGCTGCAGGCGTGTTTGCGGTGTCGGCGATCGCCGCGGCGATGCGCACGGACGACCTCGCCGAGATGGGGGATGCGTGGACGCGCATGCGGGTGAGCGCGCTCGCGGTGCTGGCCGCCGTGGTGGTGGTGGGCCTTGGCGCCCTGGGGGCGCTGACGTTTGGCGTGAGCTCACGATCCAAGCTCGGCCTCGCATTGGGTGAAGCAGTGCTGCTCATAGCGGCCGGCGGAGCCAGGGTCTTCCTCGCCGTCGCGCTGGGGCCGCTGCGGAGGCGGCGCGCGTTCGAGCCGGACCGCGTGCGTGAGGCCCCTTCCCCGTCGCTTGCGTGGCCGTTCTGGCTTTCGTTGGGTGGCGGGTTGCTGTTCGTGGGTTCACTGATTCACGGCTGGCTCGACTTCCTGGACGGCAACAAGCACCCAACGCCCTCCGCCGGTTCCTACGTGCTGTGGTTTGTCGTGGCGCTGGTCGGCTTCGGTCTGCCCGTGCTGGCCTACGTTCGTGACAAAGACGGCGCGCTGCTCGTCTCGGCGTGGGCGGGCACGTGGCTCAGACGGCTGTCGTATGCCACCTCGGGCAACTTCCAGCGTTTCATCGCTGCACCTGTGACAGAGATCGCCCTGCGTCTCGGCGAGCGCTGGATCCCAACGGGCGATGGTGAGGTTGGAGGCGCGCTGGACACCACCGGACGGCTCATCGTCTCGGGCGCGCGGCTGCCGGTGCTGCCGCTCGTAGTCCTGGCGGCGGTCATCCTCACCCTGGTCGTCGGGCTCGTCGCCCCTGGTGTTTTCAGGTGATGTGGCACTCCGTCTGGCAGGCGGTCTTGGCCCAAAGCCCCAGCCCGACTCCGGCGCCGACGGTGCCTGGCGCCGGTATCTTCTCGTCGTCGCTGCTTCTCAGCCTGACCGTGTGGGTGCCGGTCGCGATGGCGATCGCGATCGCCACCATTCCGAACCCGCGCGGTCGCTACGACGCCCTCATGAAGCAGATCGCCTTCTTCACCAACCTCGGGATCATGTTCGTGCTCGGCATCGCTTACAACCAGTTCCAGTCGTTCCTCCCGACCCTTCAGTACGAGGAGAAGGTGCCGTGGCTCCAGTCGATTGGAGCGACCTACCACCTAGGGGTCGACGGGCCGGGAATGACGATGCTCATCCTGTCCGGGCTGATCGGCATCGTGTCAGTCCTCGCTTCGCTCGGAATCCGCGAGCGGGTCCGTTCCTACTTCTGTCTGCTGCTCCTGGCGCAGGCGACCGTCAACGGCGCCATCGTCGCGCGCGACATGTTCGTGCTCATTCTGTTCTGGGGCGCCGCGGCGATACCGATCGCTCTGCTAGTCCTCGGGTGGGGCGGGCCGCGCCGGCGTCCCGCGGCGTGGAGGCTCCTCGGTTACTGGAGCCTCGGAACCGCGGCTCTGGTCGTCGGGACGATGGTCCTCTACGCGGCGGCGGGTGGAGGCAGCTTCGACATGGATGTCCTGTTGAAGGCCACCGTCAGCTCACGGGTCCAGCTTGCCGTCGGTCTTTTGATGATCGTCGCCGCGGCGACGCGCCTTCCCTTGTTCCCGCTGCACGGCTGGGCTCGCGACGCCTACTCCGAGGCCCCGATCGGCGTGACCGTGATCGTCGCGGGGAGCGCGACGCGCCTCGGCGCATACCTTCTATTACGCACGCTGGTGGCGGCTGAGCCCGCTGCCGCGCACCTATTGGCGCCGCTGCTGGCCGCGCTCGCGGCGGTGACCGTCGGTTACGGAGCGCTGCTGGCGCTGCGCGCGCTCGACCTCCGGCAGGCGGCCGCCTACCTGGCCCTGATCCCGGGCGGCGTGACGGTGCTCGCGCTGGCCGCGCTGCAGCCACTCTCGATTGCGGGCGCCGTGCTGTCGCTGTTCGCCGGCGGGCTGGCGGCGGCCCTGATCGTCGGCGTGTGCGGGACGCTGTCGGATCGCGCGCAGTCGAGCAGCCTGCGGGTGTTGAGCGGCCTTGCTCCGCGCATGCCGATCCTGACCTGGCTGATGATCATCGCCGGGCTGGCGATCCTCGGCGTCCCGCTGCTCGCCACCTTTACCGCCAATCTCCTGACGTTTTTCGGCTCGTTCAAGACGCAGCCGATCGGTGCATTCGCGGTTGCCGCGGGCCTTGCGCTGGCGGCGGTCGCGTTCGCGACGCTGTGGCGGCGTGTGCTGTTCTCAGCTCCGAACCCGGATGCGCCGGGGGTGTCGGACGCCTCGCTCGGCGAAAGCTGGTACCTGGGCTTGCTGGCGGGCGGCCTGCTGTGGGTCGGCCTGTTCCCGGGCGGCCCCAAGCTGCCCGGGACGGACTCACCTCTGTTCGACCAGGGCCTGGTCAATGTGATGGCGGCGGGAATCAGCGACATCGCGTCGCCGTACGTCCTTCCGACGGCGGGGCCGTGATGAAAGACCTCGTGTTGCTCCCGGAGGCGCTGGTCGCGGCGACGGCCGTGATCCTGCTGCTTGCGGGCCGGCTGACCTGGTTCTCACCCGGCGCGCGGCGCTCCCTGCCCACGGTCGTGGCTCTGGTCACGCTGGTCGCGCTTGGGATCGAGCTGTGGGCAGGCGCCACGCTGGGCACCTATTTCGGGGGCGGCCTGGTGCAGGACCGCTTCGCGCTGTTCGCGAAAGCAGCTGTCCTGCTCGCGGCGGCAATCGCTTTCGCGGTCGTGGACTGGACGGCAGAGGACTCGCTGACCATTGGCCTTGCCATGCCCCTGCTCGCTACCTTCGGCGTCATGGTCGCGGCGTCCGCGGGCGACCTGGTCGGGCTCTGGGCTGGACTCGAGCTGGCGGCGGCGGCCGGGGTGGTGATGGTCGCCCTGCGGCGGCCCGACCTCGGGTTGCGCCTGCTGGTCACCGGCGGGGTGGCGAGCGCGATGCTTCTCACCGGGCTCGCCTTCCTCTATGCGTCGGCCGGCACGTCAAGCCTGGGCACGATGCGCGCGGTCCTCTTCAGCGGAGCGCCGACGATCGCGTTCGCGATCCCTGTTTTCCTCGTGATCAGCGGACTGGCGGTTCGCGCGGCGCTCGCTCCCTTCCAGCTCGCGACGATTCCGGCGAGCGTGGGAGCTTCACCGCTCGGAGCGGGGCTGGTCCTCGGCCTCGTCGCCGCGGCGGCCGCGATCGTGGCGATCAAGCTGGTGGCCGCGCTGACCCCGATTCCCTCGGTTTATTCGACATATCTCGAGGTGATCGCGGCGGTGGCGATGGTCGTCGGCGGGGCGGCAGCCCTTGCGGCGCAGTCGCCGCGAGCGAAGCTGGCCTACCTCGCGGCAGGGCAGATCGGATGGGTGGCCGCGGGGCTGGTGACGCACTACCGCAGCGGGCTGGGCGCGTCCCTGTTCCTGCTGGGTGCGTTCGCGGTGGCGGCGACGTGCGGCCCCGCCGTGATGGGGCGTGCGGAGGGTGGAGAGCAGGCGCTGGCCGGGATGGGCGTGCTGCGCCCTGCCCGTGCCGCAGGCCTGGCGCTGGCCATGCTCTCGCTGGCGGGGGCTCCCCCGCTGGCCGGCTTCTTCGGCGAGTTCGCGGTCGCGGCCTCCCTGGCCCAGAGCGGGCACTTCGGCCTCCTGGCGCTCGGGATCCTGGGTTCCGCGCTGAGCCTGGCCGCGGTCGCCGGGACCCTGCGCGTCATGTACATCCAGAGCCCGCCGGACGAAGCGCGCCGGAGCACCAGGCTTCCGGTCGTGAGCGCGTTGTCATCGTTCGGGGCGGTCGCTTTTTGCGTGGTGATCGCGGTCTACGGGCTGCTGTCAAGCCCGATCCTCGGACTGGCCGACCAGGGGGCGGAGGCTCTCGGCCTGCGGTAGGTAGGACAGCTGGGGATCCCTCACCCGGCGGTGCCCTGCGGGCAGCGCCGACCTCCCTACAAGGTTGGGAGGTGAATTTCGCGGGGGGAGGACGGTAGACTCCCGGCTAACGGTCGCAGCTTTCGTCGTAGTACACGTCCTGGAGGTCCCGCCTGGCCCTGCGTTCTCGCAAGAGCGCGCCCGCGGCGCGCAACCGCCGCATCCGCGCGCGAACCCGTCCGCGATCCCGACCGCACAAGCGGCGCTCGCATTTCTGGTTGATGCGGGTCGCCCTGGTGAGCCTGATCGTGATCTCGTGCGCGGGTCTGATCGGGACGGCGGGGACGATCGGCGTGGTCGACTACTTCGCGGGCGACCTGCCCTCCATCCAGGCGATCCAGGCCGCCAACCTGACGCAGACGACGCGCATCCTCGACCGCAACGGCAACGTGATCGAGTCGCTGTACCACCAGAACCGCACCGTCGTGCCTCTGAGCAAGATCAGCACGAAGCTGCAGGACGCGACGATCGCTACCGAGGACCGAACGTTCTACTCCAACTCGGGCGTGGACTACCGGCGGCTGGCGATTGCGATCGTCTTTGACCTCACCCACCACTCCGCGACGCTAGGCGGCTCGACGATCACCGAGCAGGTCGTGAAGAACGACGTCCTGACCATCGCCGACGCGCAGGGCAGGACAGTCAGCCTCAAGTTCCGCGAGCTGCTGCTGGCGGAGGAGATGGAACGGCGGTACTCGAAGCAGCAGATCCTCGAGCTCTACCTGAACACGATCGATTACGGCAACGGCGCCTATGGCGCCGAGGCTGCGGCCGAGACGTATTTCCAGGTGCACGCGAGCGACCTCACGTGGGCGCAGGCCAGCTTCCTCGCCGGGTTGCCGCAGGCGCCGGCAGAGTACGACCCGTTCGGTACACCCGACCAGCTGGCGAATGCGAAGTGGCGATGGGGCACGGTCCTGGACAGCATGGTCGCCGTCGGCAACCTGAGCCGTTCGGCCGCGGACTCGATCTACAAAGGCGACCTGGTCACCAAGATGATCGCCGCGCACAAAGCGCTTCCCGCGGCACACAACCCGCTGACCGCGCACTTCGTCGACTACATCGAGCAGTACATCATTCAGCGCTACGGCGTACAGGCGCTGTATGAGGGCGGTCTGCGCATCACGACCACCCTCGACATGAGCACGCAGGCGATGGCTGACAAGTGGGTGAAGTCTGGTGTGGCGACGTACGCGAAGCGGGGCGTGAACACGGGCGCCATGCTGGTCATGAATCCCGCCGACGGGGAGATCCTCGCCATGGTCGGGAGCGCGGATTACAACAACGCGGCGATTCGCGGCCAGATCAACCTGACCGGGGTGGATCCGCTGGGCTGGCGCGGCGTCGGGTCGTCGTTCAAGCTGTACACGTACGCCGCCGCGCTCCAGGCCGGGCTCGTGACGGCAGCGACCCCGCTGAACGACCAGACGGGTGTCATCGGCGGCCACACGTTCAACGACTGGGACGGCAAGCACGAAGGGTGGATCACCCTACGCACGGCGCTCGCGCAGTCGCGCAACCTGCCTGCGCTCTGGACGTACAGCCAGGAGGGAGGCGACCGAGTGGTCAGCCTGATGCACAACCTTGGCGTCACCGCCACGATCCAGAGCCCGGCCGGCGTCGCGACCACGCTCGGCCCGGATGCGATCTCCATGGCCGAGCATCTCGCCGCCTACTCGGCATTCGACAACGGCGGTTACAAGATCAGCCCGCATCCGGTGCTCAAGGTCACTGACGCCACGGGCAAGGTGCTCGAGGCGTTCGATCCCTCCGCGGGACGCACGCAGGTCATCAGCCCCGACCTGGGCTACCTGATGACCGACCTGCTGCGCGGACCGGTGAAGCTGTACCTGGGCGACCTGGGTGGCAAGCCCGTCGCGGGCAAGTCGGGTACGACGGAGGCATACACCGGGTCGATCTTCATCGGGTACACGCCGAATCTCGCGGTCGCCGCGTCGCTCATGCACATCGACGCTGGAGCAACGTGCAACTCGGGCTTCGCGTACCTCGCGACGACCTTTCAACCTTCAGGCTGGCAGTGTCCGACCGCGCAGCTGTTCGGCGAGAACGTCGGCATCTCGGTGTGGAAGCCGTTCCTCGAGGAGTACTACAAATCCCACCCCTGGCCGGCGATGTGGGTGCAGCCCGCGGGCGTGGTCACGCGCCAGGTCTGCACGTATGACGGCGGATACGTTTCGAGCGGCGGGGTCAGCGAGCTCTTCCTGAAGGGAATCGGCGAGCCCAGCTACCCATGCGGCGCCAACCCCTACCCGGGGCAGGCTCCCTACGTACCGCCGTCTCCAAGCCCATCGCCCGCCGCAAGCCCGTCGCCGGGAGCGTCCCCACCGGCACACTAGGGTGGTCGTGAGGTTGAACGTGGTCGGCGCCGCGAGCGGCGCTGTGTATGTCGTGCTCGGCGTCGCCTGGGTGTGGCTTGCGCAGCCGCCCGCAACCGCGTGGGTGCTGGTGGCGTGGTTCGTCCTGGTCGCTGTGGTGGAGGCGTTCATCCCCGGTGAGGCCAACCAGGTCACGCTGGCGCGGGCGCACCTCGCGGCGCCGGCGCTCGCCTACGCGGTGTCGCCCGGCCACCTCGGGCTGCTGGCCGTGGTGCTGGCGGTGGCAGGGTTGACCGACCTTGTCGACGGCACTATCGCGCGCCGCTTCGACCGGCCCTCTACGTTCGGCGGCGGCCTGGACCCGGTGGTGGACGGCGTGCTGCTGGGAGCGGTGGCGGTCGGGCTGTCGTTGGGCGGGAGCTTTCCGCTGTGGCTTGCGCTCGTGATCGTCGCGCGCTACCTGCTTCCGGCGGCCGGCGGGCTGGTGCTGATCTCGCTGCACCGCCGGCCGGAACTGCGGCACACGGTGAGCGGGCAGATCTCGACCTCGTTGATCATCATCCTGGTCGGCGGCATCTGCCTGTTTCGATCCCTGGGCCAGGATGCGACCAACGTCGTCATCGGCGCCGAGGTAGTGATCCCGATTGCGACGATCGCGACTTTTCTGCACCTGGCATGGGTTGCCCGGCGGCCGGTTGCCGTGGCTGAGCCCGGGTAAGATTGCTCTGGTCGCGCTAAGTGGGCGCGGTGTCCTTTATAGACACGGCACGGCTGCTGTTAGTGGCCCGGCTAAGATTGGGCGTGGTCGCGCTAAGTGGGGTGCTGGCGGTACCCTGAACCGGCAATCCGCCTTAGCCGGACCGAATTCCCGTGCTGAGGTCTGGGTTCTCACGCCTGGCCGCGGCGAACGGCGTTGAAGGTCGGGACCTGC
>PLYZ01000061.1 GCA_003151935.1 Candidatus Dormiibacterota bacterium
AGTTCACCGGCCGCACCATGCCCGGTCGCCGCTGGTCGGACGGACTGCACCAGGCGGTGGAAGCCAAAGAGGGCGTGAAGGTCCAGCAGGAGCAGAAGACCATCGCCACGATCACGGTTCAGAACTACTTCCGCCAGTACGACAAGCTCGCCGGCATGACCGGGACCGCGTTGACCGAGGCCGAGGAGTTTCACAAGATCTATGGGCTGGACGTGGTTGTAATCCCGACCCATCGTGCGATGGTCCGGTCGGACAGCCCCGACGTGATCTACAAGACCGAGCAGTCGAAGTTCGAGGCTGTCATCGATGAGATCGTCGAGAAGAACAAGGCCATGCAGCCGGTGCTCGTCGGCACCGTGTCGGTCGAGAAGTCCGAACGGCTCGCTCGAATGCTCGAGAAGCGCGGCGTCAAGCACAACGTCCTCAACGCCAAGCAGCACGAACGCGAGGCGGCCATCGTCGCCGAGGCGGGTCAGCCCGGCGCGGTCACCATCGCCACCAACATGGCCGGACGAGGCACCGACATCGTGCTCGGCCCTGGCGTAACTGACGTGGGCGGACTACACATCATCGGCACGGAGCGCCACGAAAGCCGCCGGATCGACAACCAGCTGCGCGGCCGAGCCGGTCGCCAGGGCGACCCCGGCTCCAGCCGCTTCTTCATCTCGCTGGAAGACGACCTGATGAAGATCTTCGGTCCCGCGGCCGACCGGATCGGAAGGCTGATGGACAGCCTGGAGGTCGAGCCGATCGAGCATCCGTGGGTGGCGCGATCGATCGCCGGGGCCCAGAAGAAGGTCGAGGGCATGCATTTCGATGCCCGGAAGCACGTGGTCGAGTACGACGACGTGATGAACAAGCAGCGGCAGATCGTCTACGAAGAGCGGCGGAAGGTGCTCGAGGGCGCGGACGCGCGCGCCAACATCCTCGTCTACGCCAAGGACATCATCGCCAAGGGCATCGAGCAGCACTGCCAGAGCCGGCATCCGGAGAACTGGGACCTGGATGGGCTGGTCAAGTACATGTACGCCTACCTGCCGATCGCGCCCGACTCACAGATCCCGGAGGAGGCGCTGACGAGGGGCCCCGAAGGCCTGCTGGAGCACCTGTTCGCGGCCGCATCGGAAACCTATGACAAGAAGGTCGAGGAGGTCGGCGCCGACCTGATGCCGCTGGTCGAGCGCGACGTGATGCTGCAGACCATCGATTGGCAGTGGATGGAGTACCTGACCCAGATGGAGCATTTCCGCGAAGGGATCGGGCTCCGCGCCTACGGCCAGCGCGATCCGCTCGTCGAGTACAAGAACGAAGCCTTCGAGATGTTCAACGAGCTGCGCGAACGGATACAGGCGTCGATCGTGGCCCGAATCTTCAGGGTGCAGGTCCAGCGCAATGCGCCGCCGCCTCCGCCGTCACCGCTGGTGCGGCAGGTCATGGAGAGCGGACCTGCCGAGCCGGACGGGACCGACGGTGCGGGCCGGAATGGCGCTCCCAAGAAGCGACTGGCGGCGCCGGCACTCGCGGGGCAGGCATCCGGCGCGGCGGGCCCTCAGGGTAAGATCGGCCGCAACGATCCGTGCCCGTGCGGGTCGGGTAAGAAATACAAGCGGTGCCATGGACGGTAGATGGCAAGGGGGACTACGTCCCCCTTACCGAAACCCCCTCTCCATGCGACGTTTTGATTTGATGGTGAATGTGGAGTCATGGCCCGGCGGAGCCGGGCCAACCCTGCCACGCGAGTAAATTCTGGAGAAGTAATGGACGCTGAACTCAACCCTAATGAGCTTTTGAACCGGATGTTCCATCTTATGAAGCACCTTTGAGGAGTGGCAAGGGGGACTACGTCCCCCTTACCGAAACCCCCTCTCCATGCCACGTTTCGGTTTTCTTTGTGTTCGCGAAGTTATGGCCCGGCGGAGCCGGGCCAACCATGCCACGCAAGTAAGTTGGAGTAGTTATGGACGCTGAACTCAACCCTAAAGAGCTTTTAAACCGGATCTTGCAGCTGAAGGAGCACCTTTGACCTTCCAGCCAAGAAAAAGCGCGCCGACGAGCTCGACGCTCATCTGGTGCAGCCTGGCGTTTGGGACGACCCTGCGCGCGCGGGGCAGATGGCGCGTGAGGCGGCCGAACACCGCCAGCTGGTCTCGTCCTGGGACCGCCAGGAGAGGCGTGCCCGCGACCTGATCGAGCTCGATGAGCTCGCGCACGGCGATCCCGACCTCGAGCGGCAGCTGGCGGAGGAACGCGCGGCAATCTCCAACGAGCTTCGAGCCCGTGAGCTCGACCTGCTGTTCACCGACCCGTTTGCCAGCCATAGCGCGGTGGTCACTTTGTCGGTCGGACAGGGCGGAGTGGAGGCGCAGGACTGGGTGGAGATGCTCATGCGCATGTACCTGAAGTGGGCAGAGCACAAGCATTTCCAGACCGAGATCATCGAGACGTCGCCCGGCGAGGAGGCCGGGCTGAAGAGCGCCACGTTCATCGTCCGAGGCCCGCGCGCCTATGGCCTCCTGCGCTCGGAGCACGGCGTACACCGGCTGGTGCGCATCTCACCGTTCGACCAGAACCATCGCCGGCACACGTCCTTCGCCCTCGTGGAGGTGATGCCCGAGCTGGAGAGCTCTGATGAGAGCGCGGTTGTCTTGAGCCCCCAGGACCTGCGCATCGACACGTACCGCTCGACCGGCGCCGGCGGCCAGCATGTCAACAAGACCGACTCTGCGGTGCGCATCACACACCTGCCCACGGGCATCGTCGTCACGTGTCAGAACGAGCGCTCGCAGATGAAGAACCGCGAGACTGCGATGAAGGTTCTCAAGGCGCGGCTGTTTCAGCGCCAGCAGCAGGAGGCCGCCGCCCAGCTCGACCAGATCCGAGGCCAGGTCATGCCGGCCGAGTTCGGGTCGCAGATCCGGAACTACGTGCTGCAGCCCTACACGCTTGTGAAGGACGTGCGGACCGGGCTCGAGGTGGGGAATACGCAGGCCGTGCTGGACGGTGAGATCGACCCGTTCATCGAGAGCTGGCTCCGCTGGCGTTTGAGCCAGAGCGCGACGGTCGCAAGCAACTCGAAACAGCCCCGTTAAACCCCTTGGTTGGCACTCTGGGAAGGGTTTGGAAACTCCGGGGGCATCGGGTATACTGCCCGCGACCTAGCCACACGCGCCTTCTGGCGCGGAACGTCACAGCAAGAGACGCACCTTATGGTTCTAACACCAGATTTCGATACACGGCCGGTGATCAGCTTCCAGCACGTCTGGAAGACTTATCCCACCGGGACTGAAGCTCTCCGCGACGTCAATCTCGTCGTCCCGGAAGGGGACTTCGTATTCCTCGTCGGCCCTTCCGGCGCGGGCAAGTCCACACTTGTCCGGCTCCTGATCCGGGAGGAGAAGCCCAGCAAGGGCAAGATCTTCGTCGACGGCACAGAGCTCGGCCGTATGAAGCGGCGCCAGCTTCCGCGCTACAGGCGGAAGGTCGGCCTGGTGTTCCAGGACTTCAAGCTGCTGCCCAATCTCACGGTTTACGAGAACGTGGCCTTTGCGTTACGCGTGCACGGAGAGGCTGAGCACACCATCAAGTCGCGCGTGCCGGAAGCACTGGACACAGTCGGCCTCGCGGGAAAGGAAAACACCTATCCTGCAAATCTTTCCGGTGGAGAGCAGCAGCGCGTGGCAATCGCTCGCGCGCTCGTCCATGCGCCGCGCTTCATCATCGCCGATGAACCAACCGGCAACCTCGACCCAGCGACCGCCTGGGAGATCATGCAGCTCTTTCTGCGCATCAACGCGCGTGGAGCGACCGTCGTGATGGCGACCCACAACCGCGAGATCGTCGACCTGCTGCGCCGGCGCGTCATCGCCATCGACGCCGGGCAGATCGCCAGGGACGATCGTTCGGGCAGATACCACGATGATTTATCGAAACCTCAGATTCGCGCTCAATAGCGCCTGGCAGAGCTTCTGGCGCAACCTCGCGGTCAGCACGGCCGCGGTGCTTTCGATCACGCTTATCCTGATCCTCGCCGGCATCAACCTGCTGGTCGGCCACGCCTTCTCGCAGGTGCTGGACGGCTTCAGGGCCAAGGTCAGCGAGATCTCGGTCAACGTCGCGGACGGCACGCCGCTGCAGAGCGTCTACGACTTCCAGCAGCAGCTGGCGACGGATCCGAGGGTGACCAACGTGCAGTTCATCACCAAGGACCAGGCGCTGGCCCAGTTCAAGGCCGACCCGAACAACCTCGTCCTCGCCCAGCAGATCGACGGGAACCCACTGGATGCGAAGCTCGAGGTGAAAGTCACCAGGCTCGAGGACGTCGCGGCCATCGACACGATCGCCCGTCGCTGGGCGGGGGTGGATCCAACCGATCCGACCAACTACCAGGGCGATTTCATCAACCGGATGCTCCAGCTGTCGGCCTGGTTGGGGGTCGCCGGCGTAGGGTTGCTCGCGATCCTCGTCGTGGTCTCGATCGTCATCGTGATGAACACGATTCGCACCGCCGTTTATCACCGCCGCAAGGAGATCGAGGTGATGAAGCTCGTTGGTGCGACGGAATGGTTCGTGCGCGGGCCGTTCGTCATCGAAGGAGTGATGACCGGACTGATTGCGGCCTCAATCGCTCTCGCCCTGCTGGTGATCGCGTACCAGCCCGCCGTGGAGCGATTTCAAGCGGATGTTGCATTCATCCCGCTGTCCTACGATCCAGCCTTTGTCGTGAGCCTGGCGCAGGATCTGCTCATCGGCGGGGCGCTGCTCGGAGCCCTCGGCAGCTACATCGGCGTGCGCCGCTACGTGAGGATCTGACATTAGGGCACGAATCTTCGCCGCGCTGACTATCGCGACCCTGTCGTGGATTCCGCTGTCGGTGCAGCCCGTCTCCGCCATTTACTGCTACTCCGGCGATCCGCCTGCTGTCTACCAGGCCTGCGTCGCCTACAACGGCGGCATAGGCCAGCAGGTCAATAACCAGAACCAGCTGCAGAACATCCAGTCGAACATCAACAACGCGACCCTGCAGATCAACGCGATCGACACCCTGATCAACAACATCAAGAATCAGATCGCGGCGCAGCAGGCGCTGATCGCGCAGACGCAGGCCGCGATCGACGACCTCAACAAGCAGATCCGGTTCGGCGAGGCGGACCTGACTCGATTGGTGGCGAACACCAGCGTGCGGGACGAGCTCCTGAACCAGAGGTTGCGATACATCGACAGCCACGGAGCGCTGAATTACGTCCAGCTCGTGCTCACGGCGACCAGCTTCAACCAGATGATGGACCGCATGGTCGCCGCCCAGCAGGTTGCGGCCTCGGACCGAAAGCTGCTGAACGACCTCGCGCTGCAGCACTCGCAGGTCGCTCTCGCGAACACGGCTCTGGCCGACCAGCGGAGCCAGGTGGCGGCGCTGCTCCAGCAGCAGAAGGCCACAGAGGCGGACATGCAGAACAACTTGAAGGCGCAGGCCGCCGCACTGGTCGTCGAGCAGCAGCTCGAGGTCCAGCTCTCGGCGCAATACGCGGCGGTACAGGCCGAGCGGGCCGCGATCGATGCGCAGGTGGCCCAGCTGGCGCAGCAATACAATGCGGCAGCCATCAAGGCGGGCGGTGGGTCAGGCGTCTTCGCTTGGCCGGAGCCCGCTTGCGGGCCGAGCTGCATCAGCCAGGGCTTCGGCTGCTCCAGCTTTTACCTGGAAGTTCCAGACCCGAGCTGCCCGTGGCCGCACAAGATCCACACCGGTATCGACATAGCCGGCCCCTATGGATCCAACATCATCGCGGCCGATACCGGCGTCGTCTATCTCTACCCGGGCAGCGTCGGCTACGGCAACCTGGTCGTCATGATTCACGGCAACGGGTACTCGACCTACTACGGACACACTGCCCGCTATGCTCCCGGGCTGACCACCGGCCAGGTTGTAGCTCGCGGAACGACCATCGCCTTCGAGGGCTCGACCGGGTGGTCGACTGGCCCTCACCTGCACTTCGAGGTCCGCATCAACGGCGTTTACAAGGATCCGTGCATCTGGCTTGGATGCTGACACAGGTGATTTCGGTAGTCTGCTGACATGAATCGCCGCGCCGCCCTCCGGGGTGGCGCCGTCCTGGCCATCCTGATCGTGACCTTCGTGGCGGGTATCTATGTCGACCAGGCGTTTCCAGATTACGTTCCCTACTTCGACCATCGATCGGTCGGGAACGTGGACCTCTCCGAGCTCCAGCAGGCGATCCGGCTGGTCCAGGCGGACTACGTCGACGGCAACAAGCTCGACACCACCAAGCTTTCCAACAGCACGGTCCAGGGCCTCATCACGGGCCTCGGTGACCCGTTCTCGGCCTACTTCGACCCCGCGGCCTACAAGCGCCTCCAGCAGAGCTATCAGGGCCTCTACTCGGGTATAGGCATCTACCTGAGTTTCACGACGGGCTATCCGATCATCACCGGCACCGTGCCGGGATCGCCGGCGGCGGCCGGCGGGCTGCAGGCGGGCGACCAGATCGTGAAGGTGGGGGACAAGGACCTGAAAGGCGTCACCTCAGACCAGGCGACGACCTTGATCCAGGGTGCGGACGGAACCAAGGTGACGCTGGAGATCTCCCGCGCAGGGCAAACCTTCTCGGTGACGATCACGCGCGCCGAGATCCACGTGCCGACCGTGCGATCGGCGGAGATCGGCAACCACGTGCTCTACGTTCGGATCTATCAGTTCGGGACGGACACCTCTACAGAGTTCGCCTCGGCTCTCTCCAGCGGGCTGCCGGGCAAGACGGGCATCGTGCTGGACCTGCGTGGGGATCCCGGTGGTTTCATCTCGGCGGCCGACGCCGTCATCAGCCAGTTCGTGGCCAGCGGCGAGACGTTCGAGCTGCGCGACCGCAACGGCAACGTGGACCGGCACACGGTGTCGGGCCAGCACGCGGCGCCAACGATTCCGCTCGTGGTCCTGGTCGACGCGAACAGCGCTTCGGCTTCCGAGATCGTGGCGGGGTCCCTGCAGGTGCATCTGCGCGCGAAGCTGGTTGGAACAGTCACCTTCGGCAAGGGCTCCGTGCAGCAGGACTTCGAGCTCGCGGACGGTGCGGACATCCACCTCACGATCAGGCGGTGGTATCTACCCAACGGCCAGACGATCGACCACAAGGGACTGACACCCGACGTCCCGGTGACCCTGGCAAGTCCCACCGACGCTTACGACGTCACGTCTCCCTCGCAAGGCTTTGCGAAGGACACCCAGCTCAATGCCGCGCTCGCGCTGCTCCCTGGGTAGACTGGCTCTCTTCGCGAAAAATGGGCGGTTAGCTCAGTTGGCCAGAGCGCCTCGCTTACACCGAGGAGGTCGGGAGTTCGACCCTCTCACCGCCCACCAGCCATGACTGACCGCGGCGTCGCGTTAGAGACGGCCGACGGCGGTCCGGGCGAGCTGCTCGATGGTGCCCAAGCTGGTGGCGGGCGTGACCGCGATCATCATCACGACATTGGCCTTGAAGACGAAGATGACGGTTCCGTTGGGGGCGCTGCCTGAACGAGTCAATTTGGGGCCTGTCACCCGTGTCCGACGTTGAGGCCGATCGGCGGCTTCGGTTCCGCGAGCGTCGCGATCCGATCGAGACTATTCGCGATACTGAAGAGATCGTCCTCGAACCCCTGCGTAGCGCACGGAGACTCGGCAGGGACGCGCAACGGGTTCGCGCGGCCGCTGAGACCGCCTTCACCTAGTCGCTCCAAGGTTCGTCCAGAGCGCGCGGTTCGTGGAGGAGCACCGCAACGGCAAGAGCGCCAGGCTGTCCATCTATGGCTAGGAGCGTGTCGATGAGACAGTGCGCCTCTGCAAGCCGCCGACGCTGCCCTTGATGATCTGCACGCCCGAATACTGGGCCGTCTTGTCGGGGCGATAGTCCATCAGGTATTCGGCTGTGGCTGTGCCCTTAATGTCGCCGGTGAATTTCTGGGTCACCGTGGCCCGCGTCACCTTCGGGCCTGCAAGCGCTCCAGCCGACTTCTCGCTCCAGTTCTTGATCTCGAATTCACCCTGGGCTAGCTGCTTCAATCTGCGTGCCTCCATCTATATACGTCTCAGGCCTGAACGTGAGGAGGGGACGCGCCTGCGTCCCCTCCTCTCCCGCTGGTGTCAGCTCATTGGCGCTTAATTGCTGTTGCTCGCGCCGAGCTCGTCAGTCGGATTGCTTCTTATTGTCCTGGTTCGAGTTGTCCTGCTTCGACATGTCCTGGTTCGAGTTGTGGCCCTTCGAGTTATCTGAATCGCAACCCTTGGAGCCCTTGTCCTTGTCACTCTTGGAGCTGCTAAAGGCGGACCTGTTGCTATCCGAGGTGTCCTTGGACTGGTCGGCGTTTTCGTCCTTGTCTTTACTCGTGCCCTGGTTGCAAGATCCGGACGCGCTCGTGCACGTGCCGGTCGGTCGGGTGATGGTGTTGGTGTCCATCGTGACCGCACCGGTTGGCCCGGCGCCTGCGAGCGCTCTGCCGTTGAGCGTTGCTCCCGTGGTCAACGTGATTGAGGCGCTGGCCAAGATATTGCCTTGAAACTTAGTCGTCGTGCCGAGGGTGGCCGAGGTGCCAACCTGCCAGAAGACCGCGCACGCCTGGGCTCCCTTGATGAGAAGAACCTGCGAGCCGCTCGCGGTGGTGATCGTGCTGCCGATCTGGAAGATGTAAACGCCGGAGCCACTAAGGGTCAGATTGCCGGTCAACTGTGCCGAAGAACTGAAGGTGTAGACGCCGGGGTTCAGGGTCAGTCCGCCGAGATCCGTAGTCACGTTGGCGGTCGACGCCGCCCCCGCCGCGGCGTTGTATGCGATTGTCAGTTGAGAATGCGCCAGTCCCGCCAAGGTGTCACCCGCGTGTATGGCACTGGGAGCCTTGACTGTGCCGGGAGGGAATCCGGTTACCGCGGTGCCTGGGCTTACTCCGACATTACCGGTGACCACGCTGGGACCGGTGTTCGTGACCGTCGAATTCCCCAGGACCGCGAAGGTGAGGAGAGCTGCCCCCATCGGCGGTGGGCTGCTCGCTGACGCGGCGGCCTGGGCGACCACCGGCCATGCTCCCGCAACCAGGGCTAAGAGAACGAGCCCAAAAAACCGAACCTTGAAGACGATGCGTCTCATCTTGCTGCCTCCTCAGGCCCACCAGGACCCCACCCTAGCCAAGCCTCGGCCCAAATCTGGCCGAGTGTTCGGGACGTACCGTTGCCCAGGGGGCGTAAAAAAATCAGCAACATCTTTCGATTGACCCCCGGTGCCGGCGAATGCGCTGAACTCGGAATCGCCCCGACCCTCCCGCCTTACGATGCCCAGGCGTGGCCCGGCTCCTGACGCCCGCCGCCGCGCTGGCGCTGGCGGTGCCCTCCGTCCTCAACGTCGGGCTTGCGGCGGCCGCAATCAGCTGGCAGATCGGCACTGATTTCCGGCTGCCGTACGCCGCCGCGGAGATCGGCCTGCAACAGGGGTGGCGCCACATCTACGACTCCGAGCCCCAGCGCTCTACGGTCCTGGCGCTTGGGCACAGTGACCTCTACCAGCCCTACATAAACGCGCCTCCCTGGGCCTTCCTCGTTGCGCCGCTGACCCTTCTCCCCTACCCGGTCGCCTACGCGATATGGGTCGCCCTGATGCTGGCCTGCCTGGTGGCGGCGGCCCTGCTCGCCGCGCCCTACGACCGCCTGCTTCGGATCATCTACGTGGGCGCCGTCTGACAGCCCCGGCCCATTCTTCTCCAGCTACGGGTGCTGGCGCGTGTGGCTCCGGCGTCGCCAGCGGGTTCTGAACTGAGGGGCGGTTTCTACTAAACTGGCCCGGCGGCCGGGCCGAGATAGCTCAGTTGGTAGAGCACGCGACTGAAAATCGCGGTGTCGTCAGTTCGATTCTGACTCTCGGCACCAGTCCTGTGTACCAGTCCTGTCCGCCTTCACCGGGCGTAATCGGCTGCCAGTGAGGCGGCGAACAGGGCCAGGCCGACCCACCCCACG
>PLYZ01000064.1 GCA_003151935.1 Candidatus Dormiibacterota bacterium
CGACGCCGAGCGCCTGGGCGACCTCCGCGTAGCTGAGGCCGCTGGCGCGTAGTACGAGCACCGCCGCCGGCTTCGGCGCCATCCGAGCGAGCGCCTGGCGAACCCGGCGGCGATCCTCGCTGACCTCGAAGAGCTTCTGCGGATCGACGGTTCGATCGCTCTCCTTGGTGGCCTGCGCCACCTCGCGCCGCTGCCGGCGCCGCGATCCGCGCAACCGGTTCAGCGCCGCGTGCGCCGCCGCCCGGTGCAGCCATGCGGGCGCGTACTGGGCGCTCGCCGAGTGCAGGCGGTGGAAGTCGATGAAGACCTCCTGCGCCACGTCCTCAGCCTCGCCCTGGTCCATGAGCACACGGTTTGCGATCCCGGCGACCCGCGCGTACTCCGCTGTGAAAAGGGCTTCGAAAGACCCGTCGTCAGGACGGTCGGTCGTCAATCGTCTCGCTCCGAGTTCGATGCCCACTGAATTACAAGCACCGCCACCCCATGTTTTGTGACACATGTGGCCATGGCCACATCACGCGGGTTTCTGCCGCCGGAACACGTGAAGCGCTATTTCGCGAAGAAACGGCCCGCCCCAGATCCCTACCGACAGCAGGCCGGCGGAGATCACCACGGCGTCGATGCTCTCCCGACCGGGTCCCGTCCAGTACACGTCCTGAAGGTTGAGCCACAGCGCGAACTCGTCGAGGGTCAGCGCGGCACCGACGCCGAACGCGATCGCGGTCACGCTCGACAGCAGGTTCGAGCCGGTACCCTGTTCGATCAGCCAGACGTAGCCGACGACCAGGAGCAGAAGGATGCCCCACACCAGGTGATGGATGTGAAGCCCGCCGCTCGAGACGTTGTGGAACGGGCCGACACCTGCCCGAATGAGGTGTGTGATCCCGCGGACGATGGCGAAGGCGACCAGGAATCCGAGCGACGCCAGGAACAGCCGCTCCCTGCGCTCGTTCTGGAAATGAAAACCGTAGATCTGCTTGAGGCTGGTAAGCACTTAAGCCCCTCACCCTAGCCACGCGCGCAAAGCAGCGTTAAGGATGGGACCTCCTGATCGCTCCCCAATGGGGAGAGGGAAAATTTCTGCCTCAGCCGGCGAGGGATTTCCTGTGCCGGGCGCTCCGGGCGAGCTCGTCTTCGAGGATCACGAAATCCGTGCGAGGCAGCGCGTGGATGTGTCCCTGGAAGGCAAGCGTCCAGTGTTCGGGTGGCCACTTTCGCACGTAGTCCAGGCGGTACGCGAGCTCCTTGGCGGGAACCCAATCCGCGTCGTCGAGCACGATGTCCTGGCGGATGTGGACGCGCCACGGGTAATCTTCGTCGCGCCTCGCCGACCGCCAGATCGGCGTGTGATCCTCGTACATCGGTGAGGCGACCGTCACGGTGGCCGCGAACGCCATGCGGCCGGTCACGTAGTAGAGCATTCGATCGCCGACGTGCATGGTCTCGACGCGGCGGCGGTGCCGGCTCTTGAGGCCCTGGATGGTGAAACCCTGCTCGCGCGTCTTGCGGAAGTTGTCGGGTGAGCTGACGATCATCCAGAACTGAGAGGCGCGACCCTCCGTCCGGCCTGATTTCCGCTTGCGGCGGGGCCGGCCAGACCTGGGGGGTCGATCTGGTGTTGGAGCGGTGGATTCGGGTGTTTCGGACACGACGGAGATTGTCGTCCTACTGTCCGGGCGGGGGTACCGGGCTCAGGTCCTGGGGTTCGGGCAGCAGGACGGTCAGGTTTCGGATCTGCGCGATGTGGGCGATCTCGTGGCGCGCGACCATCCTGCACACCTCCAGCAAGGTGATGTCGCCGGCGCGCGGGTCCCTCAAATTGCGGTCCCACTCGTTCTTGCCCCAGCCATGCAGGAGATCGACCGTCCTGCGGCGGATTCGGGCGAAGTCCTCGAGGGCCTCCTGTAGGGGACGCTGAAGCTCATCGTCATGTCCAGGATCGATCGTGGCGCGAATGTCGGCCGTGGCGACGCCGTCCAGGTGCGCATGCCGGAGCAGCGCGTCCACCTTGGACCCGGAGTCGAGGAGGTGTCCGATCAGGCCGCCAAGGGTCGGAAAGGCCGGGCCGTGGCGGTATCTCAGCCGCGGCTCGTCGAGCCCGTAGACCAGGTCGCCTATGCGCTCTGGGACCGAGCTCATCAGGAGGACCACGTCGGAGGCTGACATCTCCTCTTCGAGTTCCATGCCACCTGAGTATGTAGCCTTTGGGTCATGGCCCAGGTCCAGGTCGCATGCGACAAGTGCGGCGCGTCGCTGGTTGCGGACGCCGCTTACTGCGAGCGATGCGGCGAGCGGACGCGGCGGGCCCGAAGACTCGTCCGGGTCGCGATCCGGGTCGAGCTGCTCTTCTTCCTGATGGTGTGCGCCCTGGTGGTCGGGTTTACGTGGATTTACGCCACTCAGAAGTGAAAGTATGAGAAGGAACCGGACTGTTCCTTCTGCGCTCGAGCGCGAGCAGGATCGGACTTACTGATTGCATCGCCCGGTCGTGTTCCCGCCGACGGGGACCCGGCCCTCATCCCGTAACGGAGTCGAAGTAGGCGATCGAAAGGGCCGGCGCTCATCTTCCCGGGATCGGATTTTCGAAATAGTTCTCCTCGCGACGCGGAGTGTCCAGGGAAAGGGCTGGGGACGGCCGGAGTAAATCCGGCCTTCCGGCAACGCTAATCGCCTTAGCGGCGATAGACCGCCTTTCCGTCTACTTCGTCTTTGTTCAGGCGTTTGTTCAGGTGCAGGCCTTCGAGCAGGAACTCGATCACCGACGCCCGCACCTCGGGGCGATCCGGGAGGCTGAGCTTCTTCAACGCGGTGGTCAGCTCCGGCAGGTCGCCGAACGCGCGCGTGTAGGTTCGTGCCGGGATTCCTTCGCCGACTTCGAGCATGTTGCCCTCTTCGAACTTGGCCACGACGCCGTCGAACTGAGAAGCCGAGAAGTGGCGGCTGAAAACCGCGCTCACGGCGCCGCGCTCCAGGCGTGAGAGCACCTGTTCCTCTTTTCCTTCATCGAGCGCTTCGATCTCCACACGTCCGGCGGTCGACGACGCGAGAAACTCCAGGTCTGTGATGCGGGGCACAGCCAGCGTCTCACCGACTCGCGCCGCTCGTCTCACGGCGTTGCTCGCGAGATTCTCGAAGTTGGCGATCGACATGCGCACCGAGACGCCCGAGGACTGCGAGATGTGCGGGCTGCGCCGCGCGAGGTGCGTGAGCTCCGCGACGATCTCTTTCATAAAGGAAGGGAAGATCACCTCGAAGTCCTCGGGGACGGAGTGCTTCTCCGCTTCCATGATCTGCATCTCTTCGCCGATGCTCAGCGGGTAGTG